>JAZSLD010000119.1:0-3523 GCA_045535195.1 Clostridia bacterium
GATTTTGAAAGCGGGAATATAATAAGCAGAGCAAAAGCCCTTGTACCTATTTTAGTGCCGCTATTTATAAGTTCTTTTAGAAGAGCCGATGAACTTGCAGTTGCTATGGAGTGCAGATGCTATCGTGGAGGGACAGGCAGAACACGTTTGCACGAACTTAAAACTAAAGCAAGGGATTGGATTGCCTGCTTTACAATGGTATGTCTTATTGTAACTGTTATCGTAATGAATATGTATTTGTGAGGAAAATATGGGAACGTATAAACTAACCTTGTCATATGACGGAACTGAATATTGCGGATTTCAGTTACAGCCCAACGGCCCCACTATTCAGGGGCATCTTGAAAAAGCTCTTTCAGATGTTTATAAGGCTGAAATCAAAGTAAAAGGATGTAGCCGTACCGATGCAGGTGTCCACGCAAGAATGTATGTGTGCTCATATACTGCGTCCGATTGTGTACCACCTGAAAAATTGCCTCTTGCCATAAGAGCATATCTCCCTGATGATATATGTGTTTATTGCTGCGAAAGGGTTAACGATGATTTTCATGCAAGATATGATAATCAGGGTAAAACTTATTGCTATACAATAAACACGGCAAATTTTCAGGATGTATTTACCAAGCGCTTTGAATGGCATTATCCTAAAACGCTTGATGTGGAGTGTATGCAAAAAGCCACAAATGCTTTTATTGGGAAACATGATTTTTCCGGCTTTATGTCTGCAGGCAGTGATATGCTTGATACGGTAAGAACTATTTCACGACTGGATGTTATAAAAGAAGGGGACAGAATTAAAATATTTGTCCGTGCAGACGGATATCTTTATAATATGGTGAGAATTATTGTTGGTACTCTTGTTATGGTAGGGAATGGGAAAATCACTCCTGGCGAAATGGAAGATATAATAAAATCCTGCGACAGAACAAGAGCCGGAATAACTGCACCGCCTCAAGGTTTGATGCTGTATGAAGTTCACTATGAAAAAAATTGAAAATATGCAAAAAAACTCTTGCTTTTTGAAAAAAAGTGTGTTAAAATAGTTTAGTAATTCGGATGGTCCTCTGTGAGTCGGCTGAATTTGCCGTTAAATCAGCTTATCAAGAACATCTATGTTGAGAGGAGAAATATAATGAACGTAATCGAAAGTATTACACAGGATCAGATCAGAACTGATCTCCCAAAACTCTTAATCGGTGATACTATTAAAATTCACGTAAAGATTAAAGAGGGTACAAGAGAAAGAATTCAGGTTTTCGAGGGTACTGTTATATCCAAGAAACACGGTGGCATCAACGAAACATTTACTGTTAGACGTGTATCTTATGGTGTAGGCGTTGAGAGAACTTTCCCGGTAAATTCACCAAAAATCGCAAAGATTGAGGTTATCAGACACGGTAAAGTTCGCAGAGCAAAACTTTATTACCTGCGTGACAGAGTTGGTAAGGCTGCTAAAGTTAAAGAAAAACTTTAATAATGTTGCTTAAAGCGGGTAATTTTATTACCCGCTTTATTGTCAGTTCTATAAATTGCATACTTGCCTAAGGAGTGAATTAAATGGAAGAGTTTAAAAACAATGAAAATATAGAAGAAACATCTGCTGCTGATGTTAATGAGGAAACAGTCGAACAGATTACTCTGGAAGATGAACTTATTGCACCACCTAAAAGCAGTATGAAAAAAGAACTCCTTGATTGGATTATTTCTATTGTTGTTGCGCTTGCTGTAGCGCTTTTCATCAGACAGTTTATATTCACTTTGGTACGTGTTGACGGTCCGTCAATGCTGCCTACATTACATCATAATGATACTTTGTATGTAAACAGATTTATGTATACTCCAGAAGTGGGGGATATTATTATTTTCCGTCCACCCAACAGTCCTGATACACCTTATGTAAAAAGAGTTATTGCAACTGCAGGTCAGGAGGTTATTGTAGACGCTGCTGAGCATACTGTTTATGTAGACGGTGTGGAACTTGTAGAGGATTATATCAGCGAAGAACTGGTTTCTGCTGGTACTATGAAATACCCTTATACTGTTCCGGAAGACCACGTTTTTGTGCTTGGTGATAACAGAAATAACAGCCGCGATAGCCGTGACGCATCTGTAGGTGCGGTGCCGCATAAAAATATTATCGGTAAGGTTATTTTCAGGTTGTTGCCGGTATCTGATTTCGGCTCGGTATACGATTAATAAAAATATATAATTAAAATGAATTAGCGTGTTGATTTTTCGACACGCTAATTGTATAATAGTATAAGATATCAATAATAAAAGGAGAAACTTATGAAAAAGATGACACTGCCCGATAATATTAAAAATATATTATCTGCTATTACTGCCAAAGGCTTTGAGGCTTATGTGGTGGGCGGTGCCGTGCGCGATTTTCTCCTCGGCAGGCAGATCAGCGATTATGACATCACAACCGACGCTCTGCCCGAACAGATAAAAGAAATTTTTGCAAAAACAATTGACACGGGGTTAAAACACGGAACTGTTACAGTAGTTGAAGATGGTGCTGTTGTTGAAATTACCACGTATAGAGTTGATGGTGTTTACGAAGACCATCGCCGTCCCAAAACAGTAGAATTTTCCAAAGATTTAAAAAGTGACCTCAGCCGCCGTGATTTTACTATGAATGCGCTTGCGTGTGACGAAAACGGAAATATATTAGACTATTTCGGCGGTATAGACGATATTGATAATAAGTTTATAAGAACTGTCGGTGAGGCAGACAAGCGCTTTGAAGAGGACGCTTTGCGTATGCTTCGTGCTATTCGTTTTGCATGCAGTACAGGTTTTACCATTGATGACGAAATTTTAAAATCGATTGAACGTAAATCTTCGCTTATTTTGTATGTAAGTGGCGAAAGAATCAAGCAGGAAATGGACAAAGCACTTATGGGTGACAATGTGTATATGCTAAAAAAATCCATGCCGCTTTTGCGCGAGGTTTTTCCGCAACTTGCAAGGTGTTTTGATACTGAACAGAACAATATTCACCATTGCTACAATGTTGGCGATCATATATTAAAAAGCGTTGCCTGTGCGCCCAAAAAACTTTCTTTACGTTGGGCTATGCTTATGCATGATATGGGTAAGCCTTTTACACGCTCTACCGATGCTGATGGCGACCATTTTAAAGGTCACGAGCAGATGAGTGTTAATATCGCAGAACGTATATTTGCAAAACTCAAATTTTCCAATGCCGAAAAATCGTGCATTAAAACTATGATAAAGTATCATGATTTTCGCTTTAATGCAGATAAGATTGTAATAAAAAAACTGCTTTCGGAAATCGGTGCTGAATATTTTGCTGATTTGCTATGTGTTCAAAGAGCCGACGCTATGGCTCAAAGCGAAAGTACAATGCCTGAAAAACTTGCTAACCTTGACGAAATCAACAGCGTGTTTGAACAGATAATATCTTCAAATGAGCCGTATCTTATAAAGCACCTTGCTGTAAATGGTAATGATTTAATGGAACTGGGCATTTCGGGTAATGCTATAGGAAAAACTC
>JAZSLD010000006.1:0-5180 GCA_045535195.1 Clostridia bacterium
GTCCATTTTGGTTAAAACTGTACCTGTAATTGACAAACGCTCGTCAAACGATGATGCTACATTTACAGCGTCCTGACCGGTCATTGCATCAATTACCAAAAGTATTTCGGCAGGGTTTACACTTGCTTTGATATTCTCAAGTTCCGCCATAAGTTCATCATCAATATGAAGTCTGCCGGCGGTATCGATAATAACAACATCATTGCCGTTTAATTTTGCATGCTCTATTGCTTTTTCAGCAATTTCTACGGCGTTGTTGCAATCGTCAATAGAAAACACGGGGATTTCCACCTGACTGCCGACAACTTTTAACTGTTGCCTTGCGGCTGGTCTGTAAATGTCTGCTGCAACGAGTAGGGGGCGTTTGCCGTCTTTTTTAAGCACTCTGCCTATTTTGGCACAAGTGGTAGTTTTACCTGCACCCTGAAGACCTGCCATCATAATAACCGTAGGCGGCTTTGATGCGTATTGTATTTTAGAAACCTCGCTGCCCATAAGGGCTGTAAGTTCTTCGTTTACTATTTTAATAACCTGCTGAGCAGGGGTAAGGCTTTCAAGTACTGCTTCGCCCATGGCTTTTTCAGATACTTTTGAAATAAAGTCTTTAACAACTTTAAAGTTTACGTCTGCTTCTAAAAGGGCAAGTTTAACTTCTCTCATGGCAACTTTTAAGTCTGCTTCGCTGATTTTTCCTTTGCCGCGGAGTTTTTTAAAAACGTCCTGCAGTTTATCTGAAATACTTTCAAATGCCATGAATTCGCCCCCCTTTATACTTGATTTTTAAGTGTTTCAATCAATGATGAAATTTCTCCTTTGCTGTTGCAGTCGGATTTATCAATCAAATCTTCAATTTTATATACAGTTTCTTTTATATTTTCAAATCTTTCGGCAAGCCCTAATGCACTTTCGGCATCGGTTAATTTAACCTCGCCGCGTTTTATAAGGTCGTGCACGCCTTGCCTGCTGATGTTTGTAATCTCAGCAATTTCTGCAAGTGAAAGGTCGTCGTCATAATACAGAGTTAAAACCTCTCTCTGGCGGTCGTTTAATATGCCGCCGTAAAAGTCGAGTAAGTATACAAAATTCAAATTTTTCATCGTATCACCTACAAGTGTAAAGCATTTTACTTGACAAGTATATCATTATACTATGCATTTGTCAAGCACTAAATTCAAAAAAGAGCAAAGTTTTTTACTTTACTCTTTAAATCAGTTTTGATATATCTCTTTTAAGTCTGCTGATTATCTTTTTTTCAAGTCTTGATATGTATGATTGCGATATGCCGAGCAGGTCTGCAACTTCTTTCTGCGTTTTTTGTATCCCTGTTTTAATGCCGAAACGCATTTCCATTATATTACGTTCTCTTGATGACAACTTTTCCATAGCGATAGATAAAAGTTGTCTGTCAACATCGTTTTCGATGCTTTGGTATATGATGTCGCCGTCAGTACCTAAAATATCCGAAAGCAGAAGTTCGTTTCCGTCCCAATCCACGTTAAGCGGTTCGTCAATTGAGATTTCTGTGCGCCTATGGCTGTTTTTGCGCAGATACATAAGTATTTCGTTTTCAACGCATCGTGACGCGTATGTGGCAAGTTTGATTTTTTTAGACGGATTAAAAGTGTTAATTGCTTTTATTAAACCTATTGTGCCGATAGATATTAAATCTTCTACGCATATGCCTGTATTTTCAAACTTTTTTGCTATATATACAACAAGGCGGAGGTTGTGCTCAATAAGAGTTGATTTTGCTTTTTGGGGTTCGGTTTCAAGCATATTAAGGTATATTTCCTCTTCCTCGCGCGATAGTGGTGGAGGGAGGGCGGCAGGACCGCCTATGTAGTGAACTTCGTCTGCGCATTTGAATAATGAACGCAGATATAAAAATATTTTCCTTAATATATTCATTGTAACATTCCTCCGCTAATAATTTCTGGATTAAGCAATGCATCATAATCTTTGTTTTTAGATAAATGACTTCTGTATATACCTATTATAATATCTTCTCTTATCTGTTTTTCAATTTTTATTGCATCAGGTTTAAAGCCGAGTAACATACTTTCGCTTGCACCTAACGAAGAAAAGGGGATAATACGCAGCCTTGGAGCCATTTCGCTTACGTCGTCGCTAAGCATTATGCTTTCGGGCGAGTGGTAAAGTTCCGTATACAGCGTGTTGAAATTTTGCGGCAAAATACTTTTTAAACGCTCAAACTCTGCTACAACAACAGGTGTTCGCGTAAGCGGGTCGTTTAGCATATTTCCGGTGTCTACCAAAGCATTGAGCGATACATTTTTGCCATGCAGGTAGATGTCGATTTTTTTAAAATCTCTCATCCTGTCGCTTTTGCAAACTTTCCATAATGTGCGTATTATTCCATATGCAATGGCTGATGAGATAATAAGCAAACGCAAAGATAGGTTGTAATAAAAAATGCCGTTGCTTATAACTGTGCCGCCACCTGCGCCCGTAAAATAGAAAATACCTAACGATATACCGCCGAATATAAATGAGGTTATGTAAAATACACATACTGTTTTAAAAAAAGTTCTTACTTTTTTTATACTGAAAGTAATTGCAACCAATATAAACGAAACTGCAATTTTAGCAGCAATAGTATACAACGCCTTTATCTGCGGAAAAAACATACACACGGCATATACCGCACCGGCAAAAGAGCCAAGCGCTACACGAAATGCAGATGTGCTTTGCCGGGTTATTTTAGAGGTCGCCAGAAGCAGAAGATAATTTATAATCATATTAACTGCAAAAAGCACATCTATGTAAACAGTCATTTTTCCGCCCCCTTCGCAAGACGATTATAAGTTTTTCGGTAAGTTTAATTTGTCGTAAAAAGATGGCGGTGGAGATTTTTTTAAGTAGAAAAAATAATGTTTAAATTCAGTTAAAAAACTGTTGACAAAGCCAAAACATTGGTGTATAATGGATAAGGATTTTATGATGGCATTCGGCGTTTGTGCTCGCCTTATACAGCACATCGTAGTTTTTTGGAGGGGGTGTAACCTAATGAAGAGAACATATCAGCCTAATGTACGTCACAGAAAAAAGGTACATGGCTTCAGAAGCAGAATGAGCACTGCTAACGGCAGAAAGGTATTAGCAAGGAGAAGATTAAAAGGCAGAAAGGTATTGTCTGCATAATTTATAGTCTACTCAAAAGGCCACAGCTTATAAGATGTGGTCTTTTTCGCATATTTATGTTTGAGTTGCTATGAGGTGGAATTTGATTTGAAAAACACCATAAAAGAAAACCGTGAATTTGTTTATGCCTATAGAAAAGGCACCAAGTGTGTAACTCCGTATTTTGTGGTTTATACTGCAAAAAACAAGTCGGATATAACCAAACTTGGCATAACCGTTTCTAAGGCAATCGGTAAGGCACACGACAGAAACCGTGCTAAACGTCTTATACGTGAGGCGTACAGAATTGCCCTTACCGATGTTAAACCGTGCCACAATATCGTTATAGTGGCGAGGGAGCGCATATGTGACGCTCCGTTTGAAAAATTGTGCGGTGCAATGAAGTTCGCCGCAAAAGAAACTGGATTAATTGAAAAGACTACCGACACAGGTGACGGGAATGCGTAATTTTTTAAAGAGATTTTTAATCGGCGCAGTACGGTTTTATCAAAGGGCAGTATCGCCCTATAAAAAATCTTGCTGCAGATATACGCCAACCTGTTCAGAGTATGCTATACAAGCAATCGAAAAATATGGTTCTATCAAGGGAATATATCTTGCTATGCGCAGGATACTGCGTTGCCATCCGTTTGGCGGCAGTGGATATGATCCGTTAAATTGAGGAGGATTTGAGTAGATGTTCCGAACACTCATCACACATCCGTTAGGATACATTCTTGGATTTATCTACAGTTTTGTTACAAATTATGGTTGGTCGCTTATAATTTTTACGCTGGCAGTTAAATTGATTCTTTTGCCTTTAGGTCTTAAACAGCAGAGGTCTATGACCAAAATGCAACTTGTTCAGCCAAAACTTTTGGAAATCCAGAAAAAATACGAAAACGACAAACAAAAACAGTCTGAAGAAACAATGAAACTGTATAAAGAATATAACATTTCGCCTATGGGCGGATGTTTGCCTATGCTTATACAGTTGCCCATACTGTTTGGTTTATACAGAGTTATTTACCAGCCGCTTACTTATATGCTTCACTACGGTGAAGAACGGGTAGCATCACTTATGGCAACTCTCGGTCTGGAAAAAACACCTCAGGTAGAGATTGTAATTGCCAAGGCAGAAAATCTTGTTAATTTTGATTTTCTCGGTCTGGATTTATCAGTAACACCAAGTTTTATGCGTCTTGACTGGCTGTGGTTAATTCCGCTGCTTGCGGGTGTTACAACATTCCTTACAAGCAAGATTACCACTTGGATAAACGGTAACGATAATAAAAAAGAAGAAGAGAAAAAACCTCAGCGTGTACTCAATCCTGAGCAGAAGCCTGCAAGCAATTCTGAAAGCACCATGAAAACAATGACATATGTAATGCCCATTATGACAACGTGGATTGCATTTTCGTTCCCTGCTGCACTTGGACTTTACTGGATTATCAGCAATGTTGTTTCAATCGGTCAGACACTTCTTTTAAACGGATATTATTCTAAAAAGTTAAAAGTAGAATTTGCTGTATTGGAAGAGAAAAAAGCATTGGAAGACGCTGAAAAGAAAAAGAGAAGAAAGAGAGGTTAATATATAATGAATTTTGCAGAAGCAACCGGCAAAACTGTTGATATGGCTATAAAAGCCGCATTGGAACAGTTAAATGCCGATATAGACGATGTTAAAATAGAAGTTTTAGAAGCACCTTCAAAAGGTTTGTTTGGTCTTGGCAGTAAACTTGCAAAAGTAAAAGTTACACTTGCTGCTGACGATGATGAAATTGCAGAAAGTGCTGCTGATGATATTAAAGTAGAAAAAGCAGAACCCGCAAAGAAAACAGTTAGAAAAGAAACTGTTTGTTCAGACGGTGATGTTGATACAGTAGTTAATTTCTTAAATGGTGTTTTTGAACTGGCAGGCATTGACGTTAATGCAGAGGGCAAAGTGGCAACATTTGAAGAAGGTGACGCTATTTGCGTAGATATTACAGGTAATAACACAGGTCTTGTAATCGGTAAACGCGGTGAAACCATTACAT
>JAZSLD010000094.1:0-2083 GCA_045535195.1 Clostridia bacterium
AATAGTGTAAAATCAATAGTGACTATACCATGAGAGGTAAGATTTTTTTATGAAAAATATTTTAAAATCATATAATATATTTACTGTTATTTTTATAGCAGTTGTGCTTATTACTGTTGTGTGCACACCTATATTCGGTCTTGGTGATTTGTCTGAATATACGTCTACTTTTGAAAGCGTAGGACTTTATAATGCCGGCGCTGATACTTATGCCATTGCACAAAACTATGGTATATCGCAGCCTGACGGAAATGAAAAATCTGTTTTTCAAATTTTTATTATGGTGCTTATTTCGATTAATAAACTTTTATTTTCAAAAACAGTATTCAATATACATTTTATAAGTATAGTATATTCTTTAATATTTATTATAGGTATGTATTTTTTACAAAAGAATATGCGCTTTGACAAAGATTATCTCAACTATGTTTTTTCCGCTCTTTTAGGAATTGTTTTCCTCGATTTAGGGTATCTTGCATATTTTAATTCGTTTTATAATGATGCATTGATTTTTGCGCTGATTATTGCTATGGCTGCATTGGCAATATCGGTTGCACGCAAATTTTCGTATATTAAAATCATTTTATTTGCGCTTTGCGCGTGCTTGCTTTCATCTATGCGTTTTTCAGCGGCGGTTGTGGCTGCTTTTGCTGCGGTGGTACTTTGCGTTATGGCACTTACTTTAAACAGTAAGGGTAAAACTGTAACCATGGTATTTGCTGTGATTGTTGCGGCTGTTTCGGTTTTTTCTATGGTAAACACCCACATACCTGCACGTGATGTAAAACTTTATAATCTAATTTATAACGATTTTGCCGCTGACGATAAAACTGCTCTTGAGTTTTTTGATTTGGAAGATAATAAAATTATAGAAAATCCCACCATGGCAGAAATGAGTGCAGCGGTTGATGATGTTACTTATGGCGATGTTGTAAAATATTATGCCGCAAATCCAAAACAGTTTACCGCCAATATAAAATCTGCTGCAAACAATGCTTATTTTTTAATTCAGGATTTTGCATCGTACCGTGAGGCAGGCGCATATTACGGTCTGCGTGAGGGTACTAACATTAAAATATGGAATTTCTTAAAAAGACGTGTACTGCCAAACGGTATATGGGTTATACTTGCATTTGCTGTTATATATGCGGTGGTGGCGGTTCGTGAATATATAAAGAATAAAAAAGACGGAAATTGCACAAAGGCGTGTATCGCTTTGTTTGCCGCATTACTTCCGTTAGGTGCGCTTTCCGAGATGATTGCAACTGTTATAACAACGGGCAAAATACTTATAAGCAAAAATATGTTTGTGTTTGGAATTTATTTTGATTTGATGATTATTACCGCTGTTTTATGGGCGGCGGCTACGCTTATTGCACGTCAGGAAGCGATTAAAGAAAAATACGGAGTAAAACAATAAATTGAGGAGAAAAGATATGGAAAAAATACTCGAAATTTTAGAAAACGACAGTACATTAACTGCCGAACAAATTGCCGTTATGATGGGCAAAAGCACGCAGGAAGTAGAATCTGCAATAGAAGAATACAAAAGGAATAATGTTATTGTTGCAAATAAAACCGTTATCGACTGGGAAAAGACAGATAAAGAGTTTGTGACTGCGCTTATAGAACTTAAAGCAATCCCACAGCGAGGCGACGGATTTGAAAAAATCGCAGAAAGAATATATCAGTATCCCGAGGTAAAATCACTTTACCTTATGGCAGGCAGATACGACTTTATGGTTATTATAGAGGGCAAAACTCTGCAGGAGGTTTCGTCGTTTGTTGCACGTAAACTTGCAACAATGGAATGTATAACAGAAACGGCAACACATTTTGTTTTGAAAAAATATAAATCCGACAATGTTATATTTGGTGAGCCTCACAAAGACCTCAGGGAGGTGATGAGCCTGTGAGCCAGTTCAATGCCGAAAGTTTTATCAACCGAAAAGTAGCAGATATGCCACCGTCGGGTATAAGAAAGTTTTTTGATATTGTAAGCGAGATGAAAGACGCAATATCTTTAGGTGTTGGTGAGCCTGACTTTGTAACACCGTGGCACATCAGAGAGGCAGGTATCTAT
>JAZSLD010000106.1:0-2313 GCA_045535195.1 Clostridia bacterium
ACTTTTGATTTATCAAAAATATCACTCTGTGCGTGGCACAGAATAAAACTTGAAACTTTATAACGAGTAGTATATAATAAAATCAGAGGTGATTATTATGGCTGACAGCATTTTACGTGATAAAGCAAAAAAATTTGCAAAAGATATAGTTTTTCTTTGTCGTGAAGTAAAGATGAATTTTAAAGAAGCAGTTTTAGCAAATCAACTGCTTCGCTCCGGAACATCAATTGGGGCAAATATACATGAAGCACAATATGCTCAAAGCAAAAAAGATTTTATTTCAAAATTGGAAATTGCTCAAAAAGAATGCTATGAAACTGAGTATTGGTTGGAGTTGCTTTTTGAAGTCGAGTGTATAAAAGAAGAAAAATATAAGAAAATTCAAAATGATTGTGGCGCTATTCGTAGAATGCTTATATCTTCACTTAAAACAATAAAATCAAATGAAAACTGATTACTCTCCCCGAAACAGAATTTGTTTCGGGGTTTAAAGTCTAAAAAGGCATATATACAGCGACGTGCCTTTGTATTGATAATAGCGCTGCTACGGTGGGTTTATCTCTGAAGGCAGGCTAATTTGTAGTTTTACAAAATCATGTGCTTTGTACTCTTGATTATTTGACTGCTATATGTTACAATAAAATAGTATAGGTGGAGAAGGACCTTTTATAAAAGGAGATATATAATGGATAAAGTGTTTTCTAAAGCAAAGATTTTACTCCCAAAAGAGGGTACAGATATGAGCAAATGGAGTGTGGTTGCGTGCGACCAGTACACATCCGAGCCTGAATACTGGCAGGCGGCAGCAGACTTTGTTGGCGATGCACCGTCTATGCTCAATATGGTTTTGCCTGAGGTTTATCTTGAGGCAGACGACGTTGCCGACAGAATTAATAACATCTGCGCCGCTATGGATAAATATATTGCAGACGGTGTTCTTACAGAGAGCGAGCCGACATATATTTACGTTGAGCGCACTCAGGCAGACGGCATGGTGCGCAAAGGTATTGTAGGCAAGATTGATTTGGAGCACTACGACTATTCCAAAGGCTCAACCTCTGCTGTGCGTGCTACCGAGGGCACAATCTTAGAGCGTATTCCCCCACGTGTGCGTGTAAGAGAAAACGCGCCCTTGGAATCGCCCCATATTATGATATTAATTGACGATGTTGCAAAGGCGATAATCGAGCCGCTTGCAGACGAAAAAGAAAAATTCAAAAAAGCATACGATTTTACGCTTATGCAGAATTCGGGAAGTATTAAAGGGTATTTTGTGTCTGACAATATTTGCGAGAGGATTGACACACTTTTGTCAGAACTTTGCGATTTAGACAAATTCAATGCAAAATACGGCGTAAACGAATCTGCGCCTTTAGCGTTTGCTATGGGTGACGGCAACCACTCACTTGCAACAGCAAAGGCTTGCTGGGAAAAACTAAAAGCCGAGGGTGCAGATATAAACACCCACCCTGCAAGATATGCCCTTGCCGAGATTGTAAACCTGCACGACGATGCAATGGTGTTTGAGCCTATCCACAGAGTTTTGTTCGGTGTTGATACCGACGCCTTTGCAAAGTTCCTTGCAGACAACGGCGTTGCCGAGGGCAACGGCGGTCAGACATTTGAATATATCGCAGGCGGCGTTTCAAAAACTATGAGCATATCAAATCCAACAGCAAATATCGCTGTGGGCAGTTTGCAGAATTTAATTGACGAGTACCTTAAAAACAATGCAGGAACAGTTGACTATATCCACGGCGACGACGTTGTACGTGAATTCGCCGCAAAAGAAGGTAACGTAGGCATACTGTTTGACGTTATGGATAAATCAGAACTTTTTAAAACAGTTATTTTAGACGGCGCACTTCCACGTAAAACATTTTCTATGGGGCATGCGCACGACAAAAGATTTTACACAGAGTGCAGAAAAATAAGGTGATAATATGTGCTATAAACTTGGCATAGACATTGGCTCCACCACATTGAAAATCGTTGTGATGGACAAAATAGGCAACATCATATACAAAAGTTACGAGCGTCACTTATCGAAAGTGCGCTCCCTTTGCATGAAAAAAATTACGCAACTTGCCGACATTTTAAAAGGTAAAAGTCTTAAAGTTGCCATAACGGGTTCTGCTGGCTTGGGTGTTGCACAACTTAGCGGCATAGACTTTGTTCAGGAGGTATTTGCTACGGCAGGTGCAGTCGGCAGGTACTACCCTATGACAGACGTTGTTATAGAACTCGGCGGCGAGGACGCTAAGATTATCTTTTTAAAAGGCGCTGTGGAAGAGCGTAAAGTCGGATCGTAGC
>JAZSLD010000084.1:0-10146 GCA_045535195.1 Clostridia bacterium
GGTAAGAAAATACTGCGTCACACCGCATCTCATGTTCTGGCGCAGGCGGTTAAACGTCTGTACCCGACTGCAAAACTCGCTATAGGTCCTGCTATTGAAAACGGTTTTTACTATGACTTTGATATGGACTCTTCTTTGAATAACGACGATTTGAAAAAAATCGAAGACGAAATGAAGAAAATCGTTAAAGAAAGAATTACTCTTGAACGTTTTGAATTGCCCCGTGCGGAGGCAATTAAACTTATGGAGGAAAAAGGCGAGCCTTATAAAGTAGAACTCATTAACGACTTGCCCGAGGATTCTGTAATATCTTTCTATAAGCAGGGCGATTTTATTGACCTTTGTGCAGGCCCTCATGCACACCATACAGGTGTTGTAAAAGCATTTAAACTTACGAGTGTAACCGGTGCGTACTGGAGAGGTAATGAAAACAACAAAATGCTCCAGCGTATTTACGGTACTGCTTTTGATAACAAAGACGACCTTAAGGCTTATATTGAAATGACCGAAGAGGCTAAAAAACGTGATCATAATAAACTTGGCCGTGAACTTGAACTCTTTACTACTGTTGATTCTATAGGTCAGGGTCTGCCTATCTTGTTGCCCAAGGGCGCTAAAATGATACAGATTCTGCAGAGATTTGTAGAGGATCACGAGGCTGCTCACGGTTGGCAGATGACCAAAACACCTTTGATGGCTAAAAGTGACCTTTATAAAATTTCCGGACACTGGGACCACTATAAAGACGGTATGTTTGTTATGGGTGATGAAGAGACAGATAAAGAAGTATTTGCTCTCCGTCCTATGACTTGTCCTTTCCAGTATCAGGCATATCTTAACAGAATGAGAAGTTATCGTGACCTGCCCATGCGCCTTAGCGAAACTTCCACACTTTTCAGAAACGAAGCGTCCGGCGAAATGCACGGCCTTATCCGTGTGCGTCAGTTTACAATTTCCGAAGGACATCTTATGTGCCGTCCCGACCAGTTGGCGGATGAATTCCGCAGATGTCTGGAAATGACAAACTATATGCTTGATGTTCTCGGCCTTTATGAAGATGTATCTTACAGATTTTCTCAGTGGGATCCGGATAACCGTGAAAAGTATATCGGAACCCAGGAACAGTGGGACGAGGCACAGGGTACTATGAAAGAAATCCTTGACGACCTTGGTGTTGATTATAAGATTGGTATAGGCGAGGCGGCATTCTACGGACCGAAACTCGATATCCAGATTAAAAACGTATTCGGTAAAGAAGATACACTCGTTACCATTCAGATTGACCAGATGCTCGCCGAAAAATTCGGTATGGAATATACAGACAGCGACGGAACCAAGAAAAATCCGTATATTATTCACAGAACATCTATCGGCTGCTATGAAAGAACTCTTGCTCTGCTTATTGAAAAATATGCAGGAGCATTTCCAACATGGCTTTCAGCAACACAAGTTCAGATTATACCTGTTTCTGAGCGTCATTTTGAGTACGCAAAAGAACTTGAAAGCAAACTCGCTTCTGCATTGGTGCGTGTTGAAACCGATATGAGAAATGAAAAACTCGGTTATAAAATCCGTGAGGCACAACTTTCTAAAGTTCCTTATATGCTTATTGTGGGCGATAAAGAGGCTGAATGCGGAGAGGTGTCCGTGCGTTCACGTAAAGACGGCGATTTAGGCAGCAAAACTATCGAAGCGTTTATTACAGATATAAGAAACGAAATCGATAACAAATTAAGATAATTGTAAGTCCACGGCCGTGAATGCGGCCGCGGATTTTTTCGTTAATATGTAGGGTATAACCATTTTAAATTTTTTATATACAGTAGGAGGAAATGATATGTCAAAGACAGCAAAAGTTGCAGTTGTAATGGGTAGTGATTCGGACTTCCCGAAACTTGTACCGTGTATCAAAATTTTAAAGGAGTTCGGCATTGAAGTAGACGTAAATGTCATTTCCGCACACAGAACACCTGAAGATGCCGAGGTTTTTGCAAAAAGTGCAGAGGATAACGGCATTGGCGTAATTATCGCCGCTGCAGGTAAAGCGGCACATCTGGGCGGTATTATTGCAGCGCACACAGTATTGCCTGTAATAGGATTGCCTATTAAATCGTCAACTATGGACGGATTGGATTCGCTTTTGTCTATTGTACAGATGCCAAAAGGAATCCCCGTTGCTACAGTTGCAATTGACGGTGGCGATAATGCAGGTATTCTGGCGGCACAGATGCTTTCGCTTGCGTTCCCTGAAATCAAAGAAAAACTTAAAGCGTATAAAGTTAAAATGAAAGAGGAAGTTCGTGCTAAAAACGCAGCCATTAAAGCAGAGGTAGAAAAACTGTAATAAGATCACATATATTATAATCAGCAAAGGAGAGAATGTTGTGGAGAACAAAGAACTTGAATTTTCATGGCGTCCTGAAAAACTTCATGAAGAATGCGGAGTTTTTGGTATAAGCGATGCAGACGGTCACGACTGCGCAAATATTGCGTACTACGCATTGTATGCACTCCAGCACAGAGGGCAGCAGAGTTGCGGCATAGCAGTTAATGACGACGGAAACATTGTTTGCACAAAAGATATGGGCCTTGTAAACGAGGTTTTTAACGAAAAGATTTTAAGTCATTTAAAAGGCCAGATGGCAGTTGGCCATGTAAATTACTCTAAATATTCCAAAGCAAGTGCAGGATACCGTGAAAGTATTCAGCCAATGGTAAGAAAATACAAAAAGGGTACACTAACAATAGCAAACAACGGCAGTTTAATAAATGCTGCCGAACTTAGAGATATGTTTGAGTCTGAAGGCGCAGTTTTTCACGGCACAAGCGATGCTGAGGTTATTGCTCACGTTATTGCAAAAGAACGTATTTCTTCTGCAAGTGTTGAAGAAGCTGTTAAAAAAATGATGAAAATTATAAAAGGCGCTTATTCAATGATTGTTATGAGCCCGCAGAAGATGATTGGTTGCCGTGACCCTTACGGTTTCCGTCCTCTTTCATTAGGTAAACTCGGCAATTCTTACCTGCTTGCATCTGAAACGTGTGCGTTTGATGCTATCGGTGCAGAATTTATACGTGAACTTGACCCCGGCGAGATGGTTGTTATATACAATAACGAGGTTACTTCTATACGTGATAATGTCACTGATAACAGAGGTTTATGCGTATTTGAATATATGTATTTTGCTCGTCCGGACAGCGTTATAGAGGGTACAAGTGTTTATGAAGCACGTAAAAACGCAGGTAAGGTTTTGGCACAGGAACACCCTGTAGAGGCAGATTTGGTATTTGGTGTGCCTGATTCCGGTCTTTGTGCCGCAATCGGTTATTCTGAAGAATCCGGTATTCCTTACGGATACGGTCTTATTAAAAACCGTTATATCGGCAGAACATTTATTCAGCCCACACAGAAAGAAAGACAAAATCTTGTTAAAATTAAATTGAATGTTTTGGGTGATGCCGTTAAAGGTAAACGTGTTGTTATGGTAGACGACTCTATTGTGCGCGGCACTACTATCCGTGATATTGTAAGAATGTTAAAAGAAGCAGGCGCTTTAGAAGTACACATTCGCATCAGTTCACCACCTTTTAAATGGCCGTGCTATTTTGGTACAGATGTACCGTCAAAAGAAAACCTTATTGCCTGCCAGATGGAACTTAATGAAATTGCTAAAGCAATCGAGGCAGACAGCCTTGGCTATTTGAGTATAGAAGGAATTAAGAAAATGCTGCCCAACAGAACCGGCGGTTACTGTCAGGGCTGCTTTACAGGCGAATACCCGATTGAAGTTCCCGCTGAAAAAGACGATAAAAAAGATGAGAGGAGAATATATACCCATGAGCGATAGTTATAAAAAAGCCGGTGTTGACGTTGAAGCCGGATACAAAGCAGTAGAACTTATGAAAGAACACGTTTCACGCACCTTTACCAAGGGCGTGTTGACAGGTCTTGGCGGTTTTGGAGGTCTGTTTGAAATTGATAAAGAAGACCTTAACAATCCGGTACTTGTTGCCGGTACTGACGGTGTAGGTACAAAACTTAAACTTGCATTTTTATTGGACAAGCACGACACCATCGGTCAGGACTGCGTTGCTATGTGCGTAAATGACGTTGTTTGCCAGGGTGCTAAACCTTTGCTTTTCCTTGACTATGTTGCAGTAGGCAAAAATGTACCTGAAAAAATTGCACAGATAGTAAAAGGTGTTGCAGACGGCTGTTTTAAATCCGGCTGTGCACTTATCGGTGGCGAAACTGCCGAGATGCCCGGATTTTACGATGTTGACGAATACGACCTTGCAGGTTTTACTGTAGGTATTGTTGATAAAGATAAAATTATCGACGGTTCTAAAGTTGCAACCGGCGATGTACTTATTGGTATTGCATCATCAGGCGTACATAGTAACGGATATTCACTTGTAAGAAAGGTATTCGGTATTGACGACGGCGATAATGCTGCTGTTAAAGAGTATAACGAAAAACTCGGTATGTCTATTGCAGAAGCGCTTTTAGTGCCCACTAAGTTATACGTTAAACCTATGCTTGATGTTATCAAAAATGTAGAGGTTAAAGCAATCTCTCATATAACAGGCGGCGGTTTTTATGAAAATATTCCGCGTATGCTGCCCGAGGGTAAAAAAGCAGTTATCAAAAAAGGCTCATGGAATATTCTGCCTATATTTGAGGTTATTGCTGAAACAGGTGATATTCCTGAAAAAGATATGTTCGGTACATACAATATGGGTATTGGTATGATATTTGCCGTAGATGCAAAAGACGTAGATAAAGCAATGGGAATCCTTAAGGCTAACGGCGAGGACGCATACGTTATCGGTACAGTTGAAGACGGCGAGCACGGGGTGGAAATATGCTAAATATTGGTGTATTGGTATCCGGTGGCGGAACTAATCTTCAGGCGCTTATTGACTCTTGTAAATCAGGCGTTATAAAGTCAGGAAAAATAGTAACGGTTGTCAGCAGTAAGGCAGGTGCTTATGCACTTACCAGAGCCGAAGAAAACGGAATCAATGCAGCTGTATTTTCCAAAAAGGACTATGACTCTAAAGATGATTTAGATGCCGCAATCGCAAAGCATATGAAAGACAACGGCGTAGACCTGATTGTTATGGCGGGATATTTGTCTATCGTAGGCGATAAACTTTTAAAAGCCTACGAGAACAGAATTATTAATATCCACCCATCACTTATACCATCTTTTTGCGGTGACGGTTTTTACGGCCTTAAAGTGCATCAGGCGGCGCTTGATTACGGCGTTAAAGTTACGGGCGCAACTGTTCATTTTGTAAACGAAGTTACCGACGGCGGAAAGATTATTTTGCAAAAAGCAGTTTATATAAATGATGACGACACCGCCGAAACATTGCAGAGAAGAGTTATGGAAGAAGCCGAGTGGAAAATACTTCCCGAAGCAGTTGAACTTATCTGTAGCGGAAAAATTAAATAGGAGATAGTAACTATGCAGAAGATTAATATTTATGAAGATTTAAAAGCCAATGCTTATCCCGGCAGAGGTATTGTAATTGGTAAGAGTGCCGACGGCAAAAGTGCTGTTACTGCATATTTTATTATGGGTAGAAGCGAAAACAGCAGAAACAGAGTTTTTGTAGAAGACGGCGACGGAATTCGCACTCAGGCATTTGATGAATCAAAACTTACAGATCCACATCTTATAATCTATGCGCCTGTGCGTGTGCTTGGCAACAAAACCATTGTTACTAACGGCGACCAGACAGATACAATTTATGATTTAATGAATCAGCAGATGACGTTTGAACAGAGTTTAAGGACACGCGAGTTTGAAGACGACGCTCCAAACTATACTCCCAGAATTTCAGGTATTATGAAAGTAGAGGGTGGCGATTACAGTTATGCTATGTCTATTCTTAAAAGCAATAACGGTAACCCCGATTCATGCCTGAGATTTACATACTCATATAAAAATCCTATCGCCGGTGAAGGACACTTTATCCACACATATATGGGCGATGGAAATCCGCTTCCTTCGTTTGAAGGTGAGCCTGTGCTTGTTGGTATTCCCAACAGCATAGATGCGTTTACAGACGGACTTTGGGAATCACTTAACGAAGATAACAAAGTATCGCTTTTTGTAAGATACATCGATATTGCTACCGGCAAAACCGACACAAGAATTATTAATAAAAATAAGTAACAAGAAAGGATAATCGTTATGACAGAAATGCAATTAAAGTACGGTTGTAACCCTAACCAGAAACCGTCAAGAGTGTTTATGGCTGACGGCAGCGAACTCCCTATAGAAGTTATCTGCGGTCGTCCCGGATATATTAATTTGCTTGATGCTTTCAACGGCTATCAACTCGTTAAGGAACTTAAAAAAGCAACCGGACTTCCCTCGGCTACATCGTTTAAGCACGTATCACCTGCAGGTGCGGCTGTTGGTCTTCCACTTACAGATACACTTAAAAAGATTTATTTTACAGATGATGTAGAGCTTTCACCGCTTGCGTGTGCATATGCAAGAGCAAGAGGTGCTGACAGAATGTCGTCATTTGGTGATTTTATTGCACTTTCAGACGAATGTGATAAAGCAACAGCACTCCTTATTAAAAAAGAAGTTTCCGACGGTGTAATCGCACCTTCATATTCTGATGAAGCACTTGAAATTCTCACGGCTAAGAAAAACGGTAACTATTGCATTTTAAAAATGGACGAATCATACGTTCCTGCACCGATAGAAACAAAGCAGGTTTACGGCGTAACATTCGAGCAGGGCAGAAATGAACTTGATATTAACGAAGAATTGCTTTCAAATGTTGTAACAGATAATAAAGAAATGTCTGCCGAAGCAAAAAGAGATTTGATGATTTCGCTTATCGTTTTAAAATACACACAGTCTAACAGCGTTTGCTACGTAAAAGACGGACAGGCTATCGGTATCGGCGCAGGTCAGCAGTCAAGAATTCACTGCACACGTCTTGCCGGTCAGAAAGCAGATAACTGGTGGTTGCGTCAGTGTCCTAAAGTTTTGGAACTGCAGTTTGTGGACGGTATCAAACGTGCAGACCGTGATAATGCTATTGACGTATATATCGGTGACGAATACGAAGACGTTCTTGCAGACGGTGCATGGCAGAAGATATTTAAAGTTAAACCCGAAGTGTTTACTGTTGAAGAGAAAAAAGCATGGATTGCCAAAAACACAGAGGTTTCTCTTGGTTCTGATGCGTTCTTCCCGTTTGGTGATAATATCGAACGTGCACACAAAAGCGGCGTAATGTATATTGCAGAACCCGGTGGCTCAGTTCGTGACGATAATGTAATTGAAACCTGCAATAAGTATAATATTGCTATGTCGTTTACAGGTATCAGACTTTTCCATCATTAATACCAGAAAGGAAACATATTATGAAAATTTTAGTAGTTGGCAGCGGCGGCAGAGAGCATACTATAGTATGGAAACTTTCGCAAAGCCCCAATGCTGAAAAAATATATTGTGCACCGGGTAATTATGGCATTTCCAAACTTGCAGAGTGTGTTGATATTAAAGTAGACGATTTTGACGCTTTAACAGCCTTTGCCAAAGAAAAGGAAATTGACCTTACAGTTGTAGGCCCTGACGATCCGCTTGTAGCAGGTATTGTAGACGCTTTTGAAAAAGAGGGATTAAGAGTATTCGGCCCCCGTGCCAATGCTGCAATTATCGAGGGCAGCAAGGTGTATTCAAAAGAACTTATGAAAAAGTATAATATTCCTACTGCTGCTTACGAGGTTTTTGATAACAGCGCCGATGCACTTGCTTATGTAAAAGAGCAGAACAAGTATCCTGCTGTTATAAAAGCAGAAGGTCTTGCACTTGGAAAGGGTGTAATCATTGCCCAGAATTATGACGAGGCAGCCGAGGCTATTGCCGACATTATGGACAAAAAGATTTTTGGCGAGTCGGGTAACCGTGTTGTAATAGAAGAATTTTTAACCGGACCTGAGGTTTCGGTACTTTCCTTTACAGACGGAAAAACCATTGTGCCTATGGTAACTGCTCAGGACCACAAGCGTGCATATGATAATGATATGGGCCCCAATACCGGTGGTATGGGTACCTTTTCACCCAGCAGAACATATACTGCTGAAATGGCACAGTATACATATGACAATATTTTAGTTCCTACAATGAATGCGCTCAATGCAGAGGGCAGAACATTTAAAGGAATAATATTCTTTGGACTTATGATGACGCCTGACGGCGTTAAAGTTATAGAGTACAACGCACGTTTTGGCGATCCTGAAACTCAGGTTGTACTTCCAAGACTTAAAACTGACTTGCTTGAAATATTCAACGCAGTAGTTGATGAACGTCTTGGCGAGGTTAATGTAGAGTGGGAAGATAACGCTGCAGTATGCGTTATATGCGCTTCCGGCGGATATCCTAAAAAATATCAGACCGGTTATGAAATTACCGGTATTGACACTGCTGAAGCCAGAGGCGACGTTACAGTATTCCACGCAGGTACAAAAGGTGCTGACGGTAAATGCGTAACTTCAGGCGGCAGAGTTTTAGGTGTTACTGCACTTGACGAAAATCTTGATAAAGCAATTAAAAAAGCATATGAAGCAGTAGGGGATATAAACTTTACTGATATGCATTACCGCAAAGATATCGGAATTAAATAATTTAAAAGGGAAACCGAAAGGTTTCCCTTACTTTTTTGCTATTCAAACATCTTTGTTGATAAATATCTGTCACCTGTATCCGGAAGAAGTGTTGCTATTGTTTTGCCAATGTTTTCAGTTCTTTTTGCAATCTCAACTGCAGCGCAAAGTGCAGCGCCTGATGATATGCCGACAAGTATGCCTGATTTTTTTGCGAATTCTCTGCCAAATATCATTGCATCGTCTGATTTTACTGTTACTACCTCATCAAAAATATCAGTACCTAAAATCTCGGGGATAAAGTTTGCACCGATTCCCTGTATTCCGTGTGCAGATGCCTCGCCGCCTGAAAGAATAGGTGACTCGTAAGGCTCCATCGCAATTATTTTAATTTTGGGATTTTTAGATTTTAAATATTTTCCCACACCGGTAAGTGTTCCGCCTGTGCCGACCCCTGCTATAAATATGTCAACTTTTCCGTCAGTATCATCATATATTTCAGGACCGGTAGTATTTATGTGTGCCTGTACGTTAGATAGATTTGTAAATTGAGAGGGGATAAAAGAAGATTCGAAGGCTTTTGCCAACTCTTCTTCTTTTTCAATAGCGCCTTTCATACCTTTACTGCCATCGATAAGCACAATTTGCGCACCGTATGCCTTTAAAAGTTTTTGTCTTTCAACACTCATTGTTTCTGGCATTGTAAGGATAATTTTGTATCCGCGTTCTGCACATATTGCAGCCAATCCAATACCTGTATTTCCACTTGTGGGCTCAATTATTACAGTGTCTTTGCGCAGAAAACCTTTGCTTTCGGCATCATTTAACATCTGCAGGGCGGCTCTGTCTTTTACACTTCCTGCGGGGTTAAAATATTCCAACTTCGCTAAAACAGTCGCATTATCTATATTTAAGTAACTGCTTACGTCCATAAGAGGTGTTTTGCCGATTAACTGGTCGATAGATGTATATATATTCATTTAAAATACTCCTTATACTTGCGTTTGGGTATATGATATATCAATTATAAGTGTTTGTCAAGACGAACAGTTCTGAAAAATCTTGACGTTTTTCCATTTATATGATATTATATCAATGTTAATGTTTGGGGCATTAGCTCAGCTGGGAGAGCGCTACACTGGCAGTGTAGAGGTCAGCGGTTCGATCCCGCTATGCTCCATAAAAGATACGAGATAGTTATAATATCATAATAGTAATGTTTATGAAAACTTAGTTTATTGACTATGATCATAATGTAGATAAAATAAACTATATATTAGCAAAGGCGGTTTTTGTATGAGGAGAACAAATCAGTTTACAGTTGTTATTTTACTTGTAGTTCTTATGTTAAACACCTTTACAGTGGTTTCAGCAAATGGAAACGATATTAAGGTGCTAATAAACGAGCAACAAGTAATATTTGATGTCCAACCACAAATAATTGATGGGCGTACGATGGTTCCTATGAGAAAGATATTTGAATCATTAGGTGCTGTGGTTAC
>JAZSLD010000167.1:0-14184 GCA_045535195.1 Clostridia bacterium
GGCAACTGTATGCGGAGTAAGTTATATGATGTCGGGCTACTTTGGTCTTTACAAAAGTCAGAAAATCGTATATTCAAAACTTAACGAAGATTTAATCGATATAAACACTAAATAGAAGCATTAAAGATATGCTCATGAGGAAGTTCTCTTCTTCCGTACGTTTTTCGGAACAAAATGTTGATATCGATTTCTTTATTAATAAAACACGCAGATATCTATCTGCGTGTTTTAAATTTTAGTTGTTTTCAAACTCTTCTTTATATTTTTGCTCGGCTTTAAAGAAATTTATAATAATTATCGCCACAATAGGCCCTAAAACCATACCGAATACACCAATGGTTTTTAATCCGATATAAACCGCAAAGAGAGTTACTAAAGGATGAAGCCCTATCTGCTGGCTTACAATCTTAGGCTCGGACAGGTGCCTTATTAAAAATGCTATTGCATATATTATAACTAATCCTATTGCAAAGAAATATTTACCCGTAATAAGCGAAATAACCGCCCAAGGAATTAAAACTGTGCCGGTGCCGAGAACTGGAATGACATCTATCACCGCTATAACGAACGCAACCAATGCTGAAGATTCCACTCCGATTACCGTTAAACCTATAAGCATAACGATAAAAGTAATGCACATAAGTATGCCCTGAGCCTTTAAATATCCGCCGCAAGCCTTTAATAAATCGTTCTTTATATACACAGCCCTGCGTAGAGTTGATTTTGGCACAACGCCTTTTAAAAATGCGCGTATACGCTCTCTGTCGTCACACATAAAATACGTTGAAAGTAACATTACAATAGCAAAGATAAATATATTCGGCAACGCCTTTCCTACCCTTGCTGCAGCGCTTATAACCGCTTGTGTGGCAGGCTCTAAAATATTATAGATATTGCCACGCAGATTATTGGTTATCGTCATAATAAACTCCTGCATAGACGCAGGCAACGTAATATAAAAGTTTTTGAGATTGTTTATAAGCGTATTGACCCATTCAGGAAGAGTATATTCTCCTTCAAGCAATGCAGGAATAATATAGGCAAAATGCTGCAATTCATAGACCGTCTGATAAAACAGTGTAAAAACCAAAAGCGCAAGCAATCCTACGGCAATAAGCATTACCAAAATGATTGCAAGCCGTCTTGAAAACTTCAACCTGCATTCAAGGTAGCCTGCAACGGGGATAATAAGCCTTGAAATAACATACGCAACTATAAACGGCATAGCGAGTATAACTGCGTGCGGCAACACAAAATAAATCAAAGCCAGTATAACTGCCACATACGCTATTTTTATTAAAGTTTTTGACGGCTCTTTAGGCAAAATATTCATTTAATCACCTGTTATTTTAAAAAATAGTCCATAAGTGTGTAGCCTTTTTCAATAAGTTTACCGTTAGATGCGGCATTGTCTTCGCTGTAACTTACTCCGCTTCCGCCTTCGCAGTCGGTACTGCTGAAAATGATGTACGGAACAGCATCACGCGTGTGTGTGCGGAGTGCAAGCGGTGTCGGGTGGTCAGGCAGAATAAGCATTTTATAATCAATGCCTTTTTTATCAAGTTCATCTTTAATATATCCTACAACCTGCTCGTCTATAAGTTCAATAGACTTAACTTTGTTTTCTATCTCGTGGCGGTGTCCACATTCATCAGGCGCTTCCATATGGATATACACAAAATCTTTGCCGTTTTCCAATGCTTTTATAGCGGCATCGGCTTTGCCTTTAAAGTTTGTATGTACATTACCCGTAGCGCCCTCTACGTCGATTGAGTCAAGTCCGGCACAGATAGCAATACCTTTAATAAGGTCAACCGCCGAAATAACGCTTCCGTCAATACCATACTTATCTTTAAACGACGAAAGTGCAGGTTTTTTACCCTCTCCCCATATCCAGATAGAGTTTGCAGGTTTTAAACCGCGCTCCATCCTTTTAATGTTTACAGGGTGGTTTTTAAGTACTTCATAACTTTTAATTGTCATTTCTGTAAGGATATCACTACCCTCGCCTTTCGGCAGATATTCAGCAAGATTTCTCTCTAAAATATCGTGCGGCGGAGTTAAGTTAAACTCATAAGGACCTTTGTCCCACACAAGCGCATGACGGTAACTGATACCCGGATAGAATTTTAAAAATTCGTTATCAAAGGTTTCAGCAACGGTTTTCATAATCTCTCTTGCTTCTTCGGTGGTAATCTCGTCTGCGCTGTGGTCTATAATGCGCTTATCAAGATAGTTTTCCTCGTCACTTACAGTAACTATATTGCAACGGAATATGATATCGCTGTCTTTTATATCTATGCCCATACTTACCGCTTCTAAAGGTGAGCGACCTGAATAATACTTAAACGGATCGTAACCGAAAGCAGAAAGGTTTGCAACGTCGCTTCCGGGTGAAAGCGACTCGGGTACATTTTTAACAAGACCAATCTCGCCGTGAGCACTCATATAGTCAATATTTGGTTTGTTTGCCGCCTCAAGCGGTGTTTTTCCGCCGAGTTCGTCTACTTTGTAGTCTGCCATACCATCGCCTAAAATAACGATATACTTCATAATGTGATTCCCTCCATATGTTCAATATATGACTGTTTTTATCATATCACAAAAGTTAATGATAATCAACGATTTTTTATAAACAAAAAAAGAACTTGCAAACGAGCAAGTTCTTTTAAATTAAAGATGGAATTTATGGTTACCGATTGTAGTGTAATACGGTCTGTTATTTGACGCCCATGAATTAGGTGCAGTTTTCGGGTTATAGAAATACATACTGTTTCCTACATAGTTTACGCCGTTTAAAGCATCTTTTGCAGCGTTAATACTGCTCTGGGCAGGTGTATTATAAATAGTTCCGTTAGCCACCGGTGTATACTGAGTACCGTATTTAGTATCAAATATAACACCTTTTACAGTGTTGGGGAAGTCCGAAGATTTTACTCTGTTTAAAATTGTATTTGCAACAGCAACTTTACCTGCATAACTTTCGCCCTGTGCTTCGGCATGGACTATTCGTGAAAGCCAGTAAAGGTCTGTATCGTTATACTCGTTGCCAAAAAGTTTACCTCTTGTTTCGGGACCTACAATACCATCTACACGGATATTATTGTCTTTTTGAAATTCGATTACGGCAGACTGTGTAATATAGCCGTAGTAGCCTGTTACGCTATGATTAAAATATCCTCTCTCTAAAAGTTCCTGCTGTACGGAACTTACTGCATCGCCTCTTGACCCTATTGATAATAAAGCGGAGGTTGACGCAGCAAATGAAGTCATCGACAATGTCATAGCCGCGAGCAATGCCGCAGCGGTCATTTTTAATTTTTTCATTTTCTTTCCCTCCAGATTTTCGTTTTGTCTTTCGACACGATACATTCTAACACACTTATTGCAAAAACCGCAAACATCGTATGTCCGTCTATGGCACAATATCAGTTGCTCTCACTTAACAATTTTGTAATGTTTTTAACATATTTAAAATTTCTCAAAAATACTCCCATATGATATGTAATACCATTTTAAGGATAAGTATATATGTTGGTAAATTCGGATAATAATATCGGTATAAACACATTTCGGAGGTTTTTTATGAACTTAATTAAAAAAATAGGAATACTGACCGGTGGCGGCGACTGTCCGGGGCTTAACCCTGTGATACGTGCCGCCACAAGAACTGCAATACTAAAGTACGGACTTGAAGTTGTAGGCATACGTAACGGATACAGGGGGCTTTACTTAGGCGACTTCACCCCGCTTACACTTGAAAATATATCGGGCATCCTGCCGCTTGGCGGTACAATTCTGCACTCATCAAATAAAGACAACCTTTTTCAATATCCGTTTGAAGAAAACGGCAAAACCGTTTTAAAAGATGTATCGCACGTTGGTGTTGAAAATTTAAAAAAAGCAGAAATTGACGCAATACTGATTGTAGGCGGTGACGGCACTTTAACAAGCGGACGCGATTTTTCCGATTTAGGAGTAAAGGTTATTGGCGTACCGAAAACAATAGACAACGACTTAGCCTCTACCGATGTAACATTCGGCTTTGACACCGCCGTAAGCATAGCAACCGAGGCGCTCGACAGACTGCACACTACGGCATCATCGCACCACAGAATAATGGTGCTTGAGGTTATGGGCAGATATGCCGGCTGGATTGGTTTAAATGCAGGTATTGCAGGCGGTGCTGACGCTATAATGATACCTGAAATACCATACGACATAAACAAAATAGCAGACGCTATAAACACACGCAAAAAATTTGGCAAAACTTTCAGCGTGATAGTGGCATCAGAGGGTGCTAAATCTGTAAACGGTGAGATGGTCGTAAGTAAAGTTGTAGAGGGCAGCCCCGACCCTATCCGTTTAGGCGGCATAGGCGCTAAAGTTGCTGACGAGTTAGAGGAACTTTGCTGTCTGGAAGCAAGAGCAACCACTTTAGGTCATATTCAGCGTGGCGGCACCCCCACAGCATACGACAGAATACTCTCAACCCGATACGGCTCGTACGCAGTTGACCTTGCTATGGAGGGCAAATTCGGCAATATGGTTACACTTAAAGGCAATGAAATGAGTTACGATTCACTAAACAATGTTATCGGTAAAAAAACAAAGAATGTAAATCCTGACGGCGAGTTAGTACGCTTTGCAAAAAATATCGGTATTTCATTCGGCGATTAACCGTATATTAAATCACCCTTTTGAAGATACTACCATTATAAAATTATCTTGGAAAGGGTGATTTTTGTTTGAGTAAAAACAGTAAATCCTACTCTGTTGCAGAAAAAATCGGGAAGTTAATACCCGATCCCGTTATAATATTCGTTATTCTCTATGCGTTGCTTTTGCTTATATCGTTGTTGCTCGGCGGCAGAGAATTTTCTATAGTTTCGTATGACGGCACTAAAACAGTATATGAATTCAAATATATGTTCACCGCCGAAAATATACGTTGGATTTTCTCTAATGCCATACTCAACAACTGGCTGGCATATGGAAGCGGCATACTGGGAATTATTCTGGTTGTTATGCTTGGCATTGGTGTTGCAGAGGAATCAGGACTTTTATCTGCACTTATAAGACGGTTGGGCATAATAGTGCCTCAAAAGTTACTTCCGTATGTACTGGTGTTTATAGGAATAATGACAAATATAGCAACAGATGTGGGGTATCTGGTGCTTGTACCGCTAGCAGGTATGCTATACGCGGGTATAGGCAAAAATCCGCTGGTCGGTATGGCAGCGTCATTTGCGGGTGTGTCGGCAGGTTTCAGTGCAAACCTCGTACCTGCAACATTTGCTGACGTTGTAATAGGCGCAAATGCAAAATCGTTTGCACTCAGCCAGGGAATACCGTTTGTTTCTCAATCAGGCGAGCCGCTTACTGCCGCAACTATGAACTATTACTTTTTAGCGTTATCTACTTTTTTACTCGTTATAATCGGTGGTATTATCACTACAAAAATAACTGAAAAAAGATACGAAAAGCTAAATTTAACTGACATCCACAAAAACGAAAATATAGAAGTAACAGCAGAAGAAAAACGTGCTCTTAAATTTGCTCTGTTCGGTTTTATACTTTCTATTGCATTTGTTATTCTGCTTGCGGTTTTTCCCTTGCGTTCTTACATTGACGAGGGCGGAACCAAAGTATCACCTTATATAGATAATGTAATACTCCTTGTTACACTTGTGTTTTTTGTATCAGGTGCGTTTTATGGATTTGCAGCAAAAAAATTTAAATCCGCATCAGATTTAGTAGGCGCAATGGCAAAGCAAATCGGCGGTATGGGGTATGTTATTGTACTAACATTTTTCTGCTACAATTTCTTATCGCTTCTGGCATATACAAACGCAAATACGTTTATCACAAGTATCGGCGCATCGTTTTTGCAAAAGGTCGGACTTTCATCATCACCAATACTGCTGATATTGGCGGTTATACTTGTAACATCAATTATAAATTTGTTCGTTGGCGGAATGACGGCAAAATGGATGCTTTTAGGTCCGCTTCTTATACCAATGCTCTATAATGTAAACCAGTCTATGACTCCCGACGTAGTTGCCGCTGCATACAGAGTGGCAGACTCGTGTACAAACACCATAACACCGCTTATGACATACGCAGGCGTGGTGCTTATGTATATGCGAAAATACAAAAAAGATTTTTCCGCAGGAAGCCTGATATCTATGATGGCACCCTACTCTGCAATATTTTTAGTAAGTTGGAGTTTGCTGCTGATTGTTTTTGTAGTATTTAAAATACCGCTTGGATTTTAAAAGAACCCGCTTCACAGCGGGTTCTTTTTCAAATATTGGGCGGCTTTTAATATACCGATAACCGTTTTAGCATCTTGAAGTTCGTTATTCATAACCATTTTAACAAGTTCGTCTATATGATATTTTTCTACAGACAAAAACTCGCCCTCGTCAAGATGCACCGTACCTTCGTACAAATCCGTGGCAAAGTAGATATAAATAAGTTCTTTTGCATAACCGGGGGACGGCATCATAGAGCCGAGCGAAACAAAGTTCTTTGCTTTAAGCCCCGTTTCTTCTTCAAGTTCGCGTATGCCGCAGTTAATGGGTTCTTCGCCGCTATCCAGTTTACCTGCGGGAAGTTCCATAACCATTTTCTCGTACGGTTTACGGAACTGTGTTACCATAGGAACGTATCCGTTTTCGTCTACTGCAATTACAGCAACTCCGCCGGGATGCTCTATAATCTCACGTGTTGAGGTAGAGCCATCGGGAAGTTCCACAGTATCAACACGCATTGTAAGTATTCTTCCCTCAAACTTAACGTCTGTATTAATTGTCTTTTCAAAGAAGTCCATTATTTTGCTTCCTTTCTGCCTCTTTTTCTGTTAAGTATATCTTTGGCAGTTGCATTATATACCACTATTCCGCCGACAAGTACACCTAAAAAGATAATTCCGTACGCTACAAGCCATCTGTAATCAATTTCGTCTTCGACGTGCTTTTCGCCATCAATGATTACATCTTTTATCTTAGCGCCCTCAATAACCTGACCACTCAAATCAACAAAAGATATCGTTTCAGCGATATTTTCCGTAGGATAAAGTGTTAGCGGTCTGCCGTCGATATGCGTGGTTAAAGTGCCGTTTTCAAAACGAAAATCACGCATACTGCCGTCTGTGCGCACAAAATATGCCAATGCCACAATATCTGCAAGGCAATCACTTTCGCGCATACTCTCGGACGCATAGAAAGTAAGCAATTTATAGTCAACAGAACTTATTTTATAAGCGCCGTTTGCCATTGTGTATTTTGAGCCGCTTTTATCAAGCGAAATAAAAATATTATCCCCCACTCTTGGCGACATAGAAATATCGGTGTGGTCATCACAATACGAATACCTGAATTTTTCGACTGTGATATTTTCATTAAGCGACTTGGTGGCGGTGGGGTCATCAACATATATGGCATGGTACGGCGCCAGAATAATTGACGAGCCGTCAATATCTACAACCGTCGCCAAAAGCAGATGGTCCTGATTTCCGCCTATTATATCCGAAACATCACCCTGAGCACACAAAGCAGGGCATGCACAAAGAAGCAGCATAAACGCGAGCAATATTGATATGATAGATTTCATTATGTAACCTCCCCGGATTATATTTTAATATACAACAATATCCAATGCAATATTATTACATTGGATATTGTATAAATCAGTAAAATTATGTCGATTATTCTGCGTCTGCAGCAGGAACTTCTTCAACAACCTCTTCTGCTACGGGTGCTTCTTCAGCAACTTCCTCAGCAGGTGCTTCGGGTTCGAGAAGTGCACGGATGCTCAGGCCGATTTTTTTGTTTTCCATATCAAGTTCAACAACTTTAGCCTGTACGTGCTGACCGATTGTGAGTTCTTCTTCAACACGACCGATTCTCTTGTTAGCAACCTGAGAGATGTGGATAAGACCGTCAACTCCGGGGAAGATTTCTGCAAATGCACCAAAGGGAACGATTCTTACAATCTTACAATCGACAACTGCGCCCTCGGTAATTTCTGCAGCAACTTTGTTCCAGGGGTTGTCCTCTGTCTTTTTATAACCCAATGAAACTTTGCCTTTTTCTTTATCTACATCAATAACGAATGTTTCAACAACGTCACCCTCAGAAACAACCTCTGAAGGATGTTTAATCTTAGCCCATGAAAGTTCAGAGATGTGGATAAGACCGTCTACACCGCCGATATCAACGAACGCACCGAACTTGGTAAGAGATTTAACAGTACCTGTGTAAACTTTGCCAACTTCAACATCTGCCCAGAATTTTTCTGAAAGTGCTGCTTTCTGTTCTTTAAGAACGTCTTTGACAGAACCAACAATTTTGTTTCTGCCGCGTTCTTTTTTCATATCAATAATTCTAAAAGATACTTCCTGACCAACTAAAGTGCTGAGGTCGCTTAAATATCTGTCGCTTGCCTGTGATGCAGGAACGAATACTCTTGCACCTTTATAACTTACTACAATACCTTTGTTTACAACCTGAATTACTTTGCCTGTGAGAATTTCTTTGCTCTCAGCAGCAGCAACAAGCAGGTTTTCGCTATTGATAGCGTCAATCTTTTTCTTTGAAAGTGTAACTTCACCCTCAACGTCATTAACTCTTACAACGAACACTTCAATCTCGTCGCCGGGGTTAACCATTGACTTGATGTCAGCATTGGGCTCGTCGGTCATTTCGCCGGCAGGGATAAATCCGTCGGACTTATAGCCGAGGTTTACGCTTACGCCTGCGTCGGTAACACCGATAACGGTGCCCGTTACTCTGTCTCCTGTATGTAAAGTTATGAGAGATTTTTCATACTCCTCAAATTGCTCGGCGAAGCTGTCGCCAACAGTCTTGTTCATTTCTTCCATTTTAAATGAAACCTCCTTTATAATGCACGCCGGGGTTGATGCCCCCGCCGTTATACCGACGTTTTTCGCCGATATATCTATATTCTGAGGGAGATCCTCAAAACATTCAATCTGGTAAGTATCTTTACAATACTTTTTGCAGACTTCGGCAAGTTTGCGCGAGTTGGAACTGTGATATCCGCCTATAACTATCATTACATCGGATTTTTTGGCAAGTTCCTCTGCCTCTGTCTGTCTTTCATTGGTCGCACTACATATTGTATCAAAAATCTGTATGGTTTTGCAATGGTTTTTTAAAAATTTTTCAATTTTTTTAAAAGTTTTTCTGTCCATAGTGGTTTGAGATACCACACAAACCTTGTCGTCCTCTTCTATTTTACCACTTAAATCTGATATGTCAAGTGCTACTATCGCCTTATTTTCGCACCAACCGTTAATGCCTACAACTTCGGGATGAGATTTATCGCCTATAATAACTATTTTATACCCCTCGGCATAATTTTCAGCAACTATTTTATGGATTTTTTTAACAAACGGGCACGTTAAATCAACATACTTATGCCCTGCTGCCTCTATTTCATCATACACGTGTTTGCCAACGCCGTGTGTTCTTATGGCAAGTACAGTATCCGGCGGCAATTCGTCTATTGCATCAATCGAAACAACGCCGTTTGATTTAAGATTTTCCACCACGGCGGTATTATGAATAATAGGTCCTAATGTGGCGGTGGGTGTATCTGTATTTTCTAAAAATTCTACCGCACGGTTTACACCGAAGCAAAATCCTGCAGTTTTGGCTACTGTAATCACTCGTTACCCTCCGCAAGTGCATAAATATTTTTAAACAGGTCATTACTGATTTGTCCCAACTGTTCAGAAGACAATCTTGCTTTATTATACACAGCAAAATCCTGAGCCTTGCCGATATGTATTGTAACCTTTGAAAAAGGCTTGTACGTTGAATCGATATATACTGGCACAACCGAAGCAGCCGCCTTTACGGCAATAAATGCCACGCCCGCTTTTGCAGAGGCTTCCTCGCCTTTTTTAACTCTTCTGCCCTCAGGAAAAATGCCGAGAGCCTTACCGTCGTTAAGTACAGAAATTGCCGTACGCACAGCGCTGATGTCGGAAGAATTTCGTTTAACCGGTATCATACCGACTCCCTTAATAATCGCACCGATTACAGGAATTTTAAAAAGTTCTGCTTTTGCAAGAAAGTAAAGCCTTCTTGTAAGAAGAACAACAAGAAAAACGGGGTCCCAGTTGCTTGCGTGGTTGGCACATACTATGCATCCGCCCTCTGCGGGGATATTTTCCTCACCGATAATGCGTATTCTGAATACGACCTTTACAAAAGCCCTTATTAATGTTACTAATACTTTAAACATTTTATTCTCCTTTTATGTGCTCATCGATGATTTTAACTATAGCATCAACCGACTGTTCTATATTCATTCCGGTGGTGTCAACCTCTATGGCGTCATCAGCCTTTTTAAGCGGCGAAACTGCCCTGTGCGAGTCGTTATAGTCACGTGTTTTAACATCTTCTATAACGGCTTCAAAAGTGACATCTTCACCTTTGGCAATTAATTCTTTATACCGTCTTTGGGCACGTTCTTCAACCGATGCAGTAAGAAAAATTTTAACATCTGCATCCGGCAAAATTGTTGTGCCGATATCTCTGCCGTCCATAATGCAATTATTGCTTTTAGCAATATCTTTTTGCATATCCAAAAGCCACTGGCGCACATAACCGATAGCAGATATATCGGATGCCCCCATAGACACCGCAGCAGTTCTTATATAATCAGAAACATCAGCGCCGTCCAAAATAATGCGCTGACCGAGTTCGTTATATGCAATATTAAGTTTTGTAGACGACAGCATGTCCGAAACCATGGCAACGTCTGATATATCTATACTGTTTTCTATGGCTTTGTATGCCAAAGCACGGTACATAGCACCGGTATCTACATAAATATATCCGTATTTTGCAGCAACCGCCTTTGCAACGCTGCTTTTACCTGCACCGGCAGGCCCGTCTATTGCAATATTTATCATTTGCGTATCTCCCTTAAATATCATACCTTAATATGATACCACATCTTCATATATTTTACAATAACATTTTCACTTAATTCCTAATCTTCCAAAAATTTTTAATCCGTTACTGACATTTATTTCTTTTTCAGCAGTATAAAGAACAAGTCCGTCGCTTATATCGGTAAGTTTAACATTAACTTCGCACTCAGGCGCATAAATCTCCACAACGGACGGCTCTGTAATTTTAATTTCGTTATCGCCCGATGTAAGCGCAGAATAACTTTTGCCGTTAAGCCAGATTTCTGCCTGAGTAAAATCTTTTCCCTCAGCACACAGGGTAACGATATGAACTCGCTCGGATTGAACCTCTGCCGTCGCCTCAAAATACGCACCTTCGTATGTGTCTATATCGGTAAAAAACTGTCTTGTAGCATCAGTTTTAAGCCCCACCTGCGCCACGGCAATAATCATCACACACACAAAGGCTGCCGAGTACAAAACTGTAAAAGTTTTTTTGCCGAATATATCTGCTTTTTTTATCCGTGTATAAAATCCTGATAAGAATTTTTTCATATTTCGCCTCCACAATAATACTGGTATTATTTTATGCGAAGATATTAAAAAAATTCTAATGTATAGATTTGTGTTTTTTACCTTTTGGCAGATTTGACACCGTTTCCTTTATCAAAGCAAACGCTTGTTTTGAGTCAGAAACACCCTGTACACATTTTTCAATCGGGCACCGGTCATCTCCGGTACGATTGATAATGTGCGGTTTTACTCCCCTTTTGTCCGAACAGAAAAACTCGTTTTCTTTGCACAACACACAAGTATATCCGTTTTGAAGAAGTACTTTTTTGCCTTATCTAAATCATCCATTGGCGATCCTCTTAATTTTTTCAAGTTCTTCACCGATTTTTATGTTTTGCGGACAATTGCTTTCACACTTTCCGCATTTAATGCAATTAGTTATATCGTCACAATAAGACAAAAGTTTTTTCTGTGTTTCTGCACGCGAAATTTTCGCCGCCAAAAAACTGTTGTAAACAGAAAAGATTTGTGATATCGGGATGTTTGACGGACAAACTTCTGCGCAGTAATTACACTTTGTGCATGGAAGTTGTTTTACTTCCCTGATTATTTCACGCACGCGGTCATAAATTTCCAACTCTTTCTCGCCGACTGGGACAAAATTCCTCATAGTATTTATATTGTCGTTTATCATGTCCATATTGCCCATACCCGAAAGTACCATAAATACTTCAGGGTAACTTGCTGCATAACGAAGAGCATAAGAAGCCTGGCTTTCATCACCCAATGTTTCAAGAACTTCTGCTGCTTTTTTCGGAAGATTAACAAGCGCCCCGCCTTTAACCGGCTCCATTACAATAACTTTTTTTCCGTGTTTCACGGCAACATCATAACAGGCTTTGCTCTGCACGGTAGTGTCATCATAATCAAGATAATTCAACTGTAACTGCACTGCCTCCATATAAGGCTGTTCTGTAAGTATCGTGTCCAAAAACTCTGCTGTATCATGGAAGGACATTCCTATGTGTTTGATCTTGCCCTGCTGTTTCAGTTTCTTTATAATCTCAAATGTATTGCATTTTTTATGTTTGGCATATCCTTCCCGATTAAGAGCGTGGAAAAGATAAAAATCAAAATACTCTACTCCGCAAAGTTCCAACTGTTTTTCAAAAAAAGGAACAATATCTTCCTCTTTTTCAAAACACCAGTATGAAAGTTTGTTTGCAAGGACAAAGTCTTCTCTGTTATATCTCGCCGAAAGACAGTCGCGGATTGCCATCTGGCTTTTTCCTTCAATATATCCGTAGGAGGTGTCAAAATAATTAAACCCTGCATCTATAAACGCGTCTATCATACGATTAAATTCGTCTTTATCAATTTCTTTATCAATCATTGGCAGGCGCATACATCCAAATCCAAGATTCCCCTTTATTTTATCAAAAAACATATATACTTCTCCCTTATATACAGATTTTATAAAGACTGTATAATCCAGATGCCAATCCTTATCCTGCGACAACTCGTTTCAAGTCAGGACTAAAAAATTGATTTTACAACGTGATAAAACTGCCTTCGTTCTTTTATTTAAGTTCAAATTCTCCCAACTGTGTGGAAAGCACAAAATTTGGCTTAAGTTCGCGAAGTCGCAACATATGAGGCTGCTCAATATGAATTTCCTGATGTCTCTTACTCTCCCAAGCCTCTATCAAAAGAATTTCATCCGGGTTGTTTTCGGAAAAATAATAATCATAGCGTATGCATCCTTCTTCTTTTCTTACAGCATCAACAATTCCCTCTACTTTCAGTCTTTCAATGTATTCCTCCCTTTTGCCCGGAACGCATTTAAAAATTACGTAAATTGTATACACAAAAAATCACTCCTTCTATAATATAAAGACTGTACATTTTAGATGCCAGTCATTTGTTAACATGCAATTTTCGATTGCTCAATATTTTTATTTGCTGTCAATATGTTTCAAAAGACCTTTGCATCCTTTTAAGACATCTTTGTATGTTATATCGAAATTCCCTGTATACCACGGATCAGCAACATCCATGTCAGAATCGGCAAACTCAAGTAGTTTGTATATTTTTTTCTCCTTGTCATCTCCTACAATCCGCAAGGTATTACGCACATTCAAATTATCCATACAAACTAAATAATCATATTTTTCATAATCAGACTTTTCCAAATGTACGGCACGCTTATGTGAGTACGATATTCCCAAACCATCCAAAATTCTCGCCGTTCCGTAGTGAACGGGATTACCTATCTCCTCATAGCTCGTACCGGCAGAGGCAACATAAAATTCATCTGTTCTGCCCAATTTTTCAATCATATCTTTAAAAACAAATTCTGCCATAGTGCTTCGGCATATATTGCCGTGGCATATAAATAAAACACCTATCATAAATCCTCCGTTTTTTCAACAAATTTCAACAAACCTTATATGCGGGACAGTTGGTTTAGATGCAAACCTTTTTTAACTCCATATAATATAAAGTTAAGTCAAAAAATATTTTGCTATTCGGTAAATTTGATTTTATCTATCAACCATTTTTTATAACCCATCATTTCGACATTTGCCGCATCTACTGATAAAACATAATTCACCTTCCCAAGCAATTTTTTCAAATAATTTTGTTCGCTTATGTCGAGTTGTTTTCTCTGTAAATGAGAAGTTACACCAAATTTTTTACAGTAATACAATTCCTGTCTG
>JAZSLD010000127.1:0-4416 GCA_045535195.1 Clostridia bacterium
GTGATACTTGAAGTTGGATTAAAATTGCCTTTATCATCACCGTTTATAATGCCGATTGAAGAAAGATTATATACGCTTTCCAAAGCATAAGGCGCAATTAAATGAGCATCTGCAAAAGTTTTATCACTATTTTTATTTGTATTTACATTTTTAAGAATATTATTGCATATAACGGCTGCATCCTGACGTGAGATGTTTCTGCCGATACCAAAACTGTATGCCGACTGACCATTGATGATTTTATGGTTATATGCAGACTTAATATATTTACTGTACCAAGCGTTACTGTCCACATCGGCAAAAGGAATTTGAACATCTGCAGACGGCAAATTAACCGCAGCGCAAATCATTTTTACAAATTCTTCGCGTGTTACATAGTCATTCGGGCAGAACAGACCGCTTCCTCTTCCGGAAACAATACCCATATATGCCAGTTCTGTTACACATGCTTTATACCAACCGTCGCAATCAGAGAATAATGCAACTGAAAAATCTTTATCTACCATTTCGGTTCTGTACAGCATTTCACCATTATTAAAATAAGCATAAATAGCAGGATAAGAAACTTTATCGGTTTTATTCAATGAAACATTTTTAAACCCGCCGGCATCGTTTGCAGGAACATAGCATATTCCAAGTTCTGTAAACAGCGTGGTTATCATAGAACGGAACTCTTTTGAATACTCAACATTAAAATGATTTGTTAAAGATGCTATATATTCTTGAATACTTGTTGTGTTTTCTCTGCCTTCGCAAAGCGTATTCCACTTATCAGATACAGTGGCAGAAATATAATACGGAGAAAATATGTGTTCGCTATCTACGCACATCAAAGGCATATTGTCATTTGCCGCAGGCAACAATCCAAACAAATTCGCGATTGCTCCGTTTGTTATACCGTCTGCATCTACAATTTCTTTCAATTTAGAATTTTTACTGTATAGAACTTTTAAAAATTCTGTCATATGTTTATTGCTTTCGTCAGAGAGAACATACTCTTGTCTGCTCATAAACGCACCAAGATATTTACTACGTACATTTTCAGGAACGATTTTCAAACTGTTAAGAGCAAAAATTATATCTTCCTTAGAAGCATATTTTAAAAGGTCTGCAATATACTCGTCAATCATGGTATCAGAACTTGCTGAATGGTTTTTAATCATAGACACAAGTATATCAACACCGCTGTCAACAGCAATAAACGGATAAACTATAGTCATAAGATTTTCTCTGTCCTGCGAAGAAAATTCTGACATTTTATCCACAACTGTATCCAAAGGCTTATCTAAAGCATTGGCATTTGCAGAAAAACCCGCAAATGCCAAAATCACAGATATTATTAAACACAAAAACTTTTTACTCATATTTACCTCACACCGACTGCAATAATTTATTCAGATTCTACATTAAACATATTCTTTCCAAATAAATTGATATCATCTAAAAATTCTTCTCCATACTTCTTGGCTACGTAAGCCATAGGAGCATTGTAAAAAGGCTTTCGGTTTTTCATATTATGACAATCTGTACCAAAAACTATTTTGGCATCAAACAGATTTAGCCACTTTAAAAGTTTTTTACCCTTACGAAGCATCAATGCAGGTGTATTAATCTGGAAAACCGGTTGCATCTCAATCAACTTCATAATTTTTTCATTGCGACCTATCGCAGAAAAATATCTGTCAATATGAGCAATCATAATCTTTGCTTTATATTGTGCAGCCAAAGTGTACAAAACATGATAAAGATATGGTTCCCAGTTTCGGTTTGGCATTTCTGCCATCAGATAATCTGTGCCTTGTATACACAGTCTGTCCAACCCATGATGCTGAAGTATATACTCACTTATAGCAATCTCTGCACCAAGAATAATTTCGGGATATTCCTCGCCGGTAGCATCCATTGCGGCTTTAAGTTTATCATACGATTTCTGACGGTCAAACAAAAATCTTCTTACAGAGCAACGTCCCCTGTAATGAGGGGTTGCAACTACTTTAGTTACACCCTGCGATTTGAGTTCCGCAAGCAATGCCAATGATTCTTCAACATCGTTTGCACCATCATCCATCTCCGGAAGTATATGACTGTGAAAATCAATCATTTATAATCACCTGCGTCTCAGTCGTTCTGTTTCGCCGTAACCATAACCGTATCTGTAGCCGTATTTATAACGGTAACCATATTTATAACCGTATCTGTAGCCGTATTTATATTTGTAAAGTCCGGTTTCGTCAGAAACAGTTTTGTCATTAAGTAAAAATCCTAAAACTTTTGATTCAGCAAACTCAAGACTCTTCAGTGCACGCACAATACTTGGATGAGTTGTATATTTATTTCTTATAACAAGTATCGTTCCGTCAGAATGTTTTGAAAGAATTGCCGCGTCACTAACGATGTTTATAGGTGGAGTATCGAAAATAATATAGTCATAATTTTCTGAAAGCCATTGCATAAGTTCGTCCATTTTATCACCGGTTAAAAGTTCTGCCGGATTTGGAGGAATGGGACCGGAAGGTATACAGTCAAAACCAAATTTGCACGGTGTTATAATTTCAGAAAATTCATTAAATCCACTAAGTCCTGACGACATACCAACAGAATTGTCCACTTTAAGTCTTTTATGAATTGTAGGGTTTCTAAGGTCTGTGTCAACAAGAAGAACTTTCGAGCCTACCTGCGATATTGAAATCGCCAGATTTATACTTGTGGTAGACTTACCCTCTCCGGGATTTGGCGAAGTAACAATAAATTTTTTGCAACCTTTTAAAGTGTTGGTAGCAAACATTACATTTGTACGTACTGTTTTATACGCTTCTTTTACATCAAAAGATACATTGCCGTTATAAAAATCTTCAATGTACTTTTCCATATCTACATTTTGTTTTTTCTTTGAAAATGCCATAATCCTCACCGTTAATTCCCTTCGTTTTTAATAGTGGGTATTACGCCCAGAACAGGTATCTCGTATCTGTCAGCCATATCTTCTTCACCACGTACAGATACATCCATAAGATGGATAAGAATTATAATAAGAACAGAGATAATTCCACCGATAACGGCACCGGCAACAGTATTAAGCGCAACGTTAGGTGATGTTGGTTCTGTGGGGATATCGCCGTTATCAATAATTTCTACAGAACCCGCTTTTACAATTCTGATAATTTCTTCATCGGCGTTTTTAAGTATAGAATTAACTATAACAGCCGAATGGTCAGGATTAGTAGAATTAACATCGATTTTCAGGATTTCCGTTCCGTTAAGGGAATTCATGGAAAGCATAGCCTTTATCTGACGTGATGTATATCCCAGATTTACATCATCAGCAATAATTTTGGTAAAAGTATCGCTACGCAAAATTTCTATGTATGTATTAACAAGTCTTTGTGAAGCATTGATTTCGCTAACATCAACTCTGTCGTCTTTTACCTCTTCAACATTTCGTACATAAAGCGTGCCTGTAGAAGTATAAATTGGCTCTACAAGATAAGAACTGTAGCAAAAAGAGATAATAGTAGTTATCGTTACACACGCAACTATTATCCACAGCCTACGCAAGACTAAATCAATAACTTCAGAAATATTAATTTCTCTTTCCAAAATCTGCACCTACTTCACATTTAATTTATGGTTATGAGCGCAAAACACCCTATCATATCAATACATATCATATTATAGCACACATTTTTAAAGATGTAAACACCAAAATTGCTATTTAAACAAAAATTGCTTGATAAAGCAGTGTATACACGTGACACTTATACACACGTTACGGAATATTATGATAAAAGTATAAACTCATAAAGGAGAGTTTTTTAATGCATATAATTGAGGCAACAGAAATTTTAACCTTAGTAGCGGCAATATCTGTTGACGCACTTATTGCAGCATTGAGTTACGGAGCAGAAAACATCAAAATACCGTTTAAATCAACTTTAATAATACATATGATAAGCGTCGTATGCATATGGATATCTGTTATGTTCGGGCAATGCGTAAGTCAGTATATTCCTTCAAAGACCACAAAAATCATAAGTGTTCTTATACTTTTTGCATTGGGACTGACAAAACTGTTTGACGGAATAATCAAAACAGCATTGCAAAAAACAGAAAATCACAAAAAAGACATACATTTTTCGCTTAAAAGCCTTAAATTCATTTTATCTGTATATGCAGACCCAAAAAGTGCCGATGCCGACAGTTCAAAAACCCTTTCACCGAAAGAGGCGGCGGTTTTGGCAGTAACTCTTTCAGCAGACAGTTTTCCCATAGGCATAGGACTTGGTATCTGCTCCTATCCGATTATATGCATTATTTTTCTTGCTGTTGTTGCAGATGAGATTGCACTTCGGCTCGGGCAGTTTTTAGGTATGAAAACTGCCGCCAATCCACGCATCAATATATCGTGGATTGGCGGCG
>JAZSLD010000162.1:0-1622 GCA_045535195.1 Clostridia bacterium
TCTTCCTAAGACCGCTTGGCCTCCGACTTAATTTTCGGTACAATAATTAAAGAAAAACTTTACAATTCGGCATCGAGTTTTGCAAACAGCGATTCCGCCAAAAACGCAAAGATTAAAAAAGTGTTGTCATTTATGCGACAAAACTACAGCAGTTCGCTTACCTTGGAGCAGATTGCCTCTGTTGCAGGAATGAGTTCAAAATACTTTTGCTACTTTTTTAAAGAAATGACGCAGAAAAGTCCTATAAGTTACCTTAACAATTACAGAGTGGAACGTGCCGCAAGAAAACTGCTTACAACGGATATGCCCGTTACGGATATTGCATATAACTGCGGTTTTAACGATTTAAGTTATTTTATAAAAACATTTAAAGCCGCTAAAGGCATAACGCCTTATAAATTCAGGAAGAATAATGAGAAAGAGCATAGTTTTTAACTATGCTCTTTTTTGCTGTTAAATATTATATTGAAAATAATTTCTATTATCCCAAACCCTGCAACTATACCCCATTGACCGCCCGTTAAAGGTACAGTTTTAAAAATCTGTGCAAGCGCAGGTACATACACAACCGCCATAGTTAAAAATGCCGAAACTGCCACCGCACCAAGCAGGTAGAGATTATCCATAATATTTACATTTAATATGCTTCCGTGTTCGTTTTTACATTCAAACGAATAGATGAGTTCTGCAAAAATCAGCGTGGCAAATGCAACTGTACGGGCAATTTCCAGATTACCGAAAATATACTGCGCAACGGAAAATGCCACCAGAGCCTCTCCGCCGATAAGTATGCCCGACATAGCGATGTTTCCGCCAAGCCCTTTAGAGAATATACTCTCTCCGTCTTTTCGGGGAGTTTTCTTCATTATGCCGTCTTCGGGGGCGTCTACTCCAAGTGCAAGTGCAGGCAGACCGTCTGTTACAAGGTTAAGCCACAATATCTGTATAGGTATAAGCGGCATTGGCATACCGCAAAATGCGGCAGCCCCCATAAGAATAATCTCACCAAGATTGCACGAGAGCAAATAACGTATAAATTTACGGATATTTCCATATATCATTCTGCCCTCTTCCACTGCCGCTATGATGGTAGAAAAATTATCGTCCAACAGTACCATATCGGCCGCTTGCTTGGCAACGTCTGTACCGCAATCGCCCATCGCTATGCCAATATCAGCCTCTTTTAAAGACGGAGCATCGTTGACACCGTCACCCGTCATGGCAACTATGTTTTTACGACGTTTAAATGCGCGGACTATACGCAGTTTATCTGCAGGTGATACACGCGCAAACACGTTTGTTCTGCCTACTGCGTCTGCAAGTTCGTCATCGTTCATATTTTCAATTTCTGCTCCCGTTACGGGCACGTTATTACCAAGAAATCCAAGTTCGTCTGCAATGGCACGGGCAGTATTTTTATGGTCACCCGTTATCATAACGGGTTTTATGCCGGCATCGTAACATTTTTCAACTGCGTCGTATACTTCAGGGCGTGGCGGGTCTATCATACCCTCTAACCCTATAAAAATAAGATTATCTTCCGTATTGTCAGCTTTGCTTTCCACCACCTTATACGCATAACCGAGTACACGAAATGCCTGAGAGGTCATATCGTTATTTAT
>JAZSLD010000197.1:0-3968 GCA_045535195.1 Clostridia bacterium
TGCTTTTGCATTACCTGTTAATTTTGAATTATTAGTTTTATTCATTTCCACCTCATCCGAGTTGCTTTGCAACCCACCTTCCCCTCAAGGGGAAGGCTTTTTTAATGTTCAAACAATGTGGTGTTTATAGCAATATTATTATCAAATTCAATTTGATAACCATACGGGTCTATTATGCTTTCGCCCACATAATACTCGTATTTAATATTTAGAGCATCACTAATGTATATCGGTTCACCCAACAAATCAACAATTTCTTTATCTGTCTTTCCAATAATTCCATGATTTTCCTCTAAATCATCAATCATATATTTTCTTAGTCTCTCATTATTGTTCCATTTTTCTTGACTAAAGTCAGATATATAGATCTTAGATCCGCCTAATATACACCCAACAACTACAACAGATAAAATTGTAAAAACAATAAATGATAATGGCAAAGAAAGATGTTTTGATATTTGTTTTCTAAATATAATAGGTAAAACAAAAGTTAGGGCATATATAAAAATGGTCGTATAAACTAATATACCATCGCCTAAAAATCTAACCATATCACTCATCAAATATATAAGAAAAGATGCAAGTAAAATTCCAGTCCAACCTACAATAAGCACTATTGTAAAAAATATATTAAAAATAATATTTTGCTTGTCCATACTATTTCTCCTTTCACCAATATTCGACATCTTTATATATTTCGTGTCAAGACTGGACAAAAATCATCTGTTATAATCCGCATTCAATTTGTCATTAACATATTACGCATTCTTACCTGCCAGATAGCCCGTAGAAAACGCTATCTGCAGATTAAATCCGCCGGTGTATGCGTCGGTATCAATTATCTCGCCGGCAAAAAATATACCGGGTACAATTTTAGATTCCATAGTGCCTGGATTAATTTCTTTAACATTAACTCCGCCGGATGTGATAATTGCCTCTTTTATAGGTCTAAACCCTGCGATTTCAAACTCTAAATTTTTAAGCAGAGTAACAAGGTTTTTCCTCTCTTGCTTAGTTATCTCGTTAATCTTTTTGTGTGCATCAATGCCTGAAAGTTCTACAATAACGGGGATAAGTTTTTTAGGCAGAAGAGCATCTAAAGAATTTATAAAATCTTTATTTTTAAGTTGTTCAAAATCCCTCAGTATACGTTTATCAAGTGTTGGCTCGTCAAGCGCAGGTTTTAAATCAACCGAAACTGTATAGCGTGCATTTTTGCGCATATGCGAACTTGCGCTTAATATAACTGGTCCAGAAAGGCCATAATGGGTAAAAAGCATTTCGCCAAAATCTTCATAAACTTTTTTTCCGTCGGACTTTAATGTAACGGCAATATTTTTAAGTGATAACCCTTGGAGTTTGCCGATATAATCTTCTTTAACTACGAGGGGCACAAGCGAGGGCTTTAAATCAACTATAGTATGACCAAGGTCTTTAGCAAAATTGTATCCGTCACCGGTTGAGCCGGTTAAAGGATAACTTGCTCCGCCTGTTGCAATAATCACGCTGTCACACTTAAGCGCCCTTTTATCTGCAAGCACAACGGTTTTAGTTCCGTCGTCGTTAGCAACAATCTTTTTAACTGTCACCTTTACGATTTTTGCACCGCAATCAAGTACGTATTTGGCAAAGGCGTTAACTACGTCTTTTGCTTTATCGCTTACGGGGAATACCCTCTCCCCTCTTTCAACCTTTGTTTCGACACCTAATCTCTGCAACAGGTCAATAAGGTCAATATTAGTAAAAGAATAAAACGCGCTGTACAAAAAGTTTCCGTTTACGGGCACATTTTTTATAAATTCAGATATATCTGCATTGTTGGTTACGTTGCATCTGCCTTTACCGGTTATAAGCAGTTTTTTGCCGAGGAAATCGTTTTTTTCAAAAAGTATTACCTTTTTACCCTCTGAAGCAGCAGTTGCGGCAGCCATCATTCCGGCAGGTCCGCCGCCTATAACGGCTACGTGTCTGTCATTGTTCATGCTTTTCATACACCTCGTATTTATCCCATATGTTTTCAAGTTCTTCAAAAGTGTTTCTTACGTTATCTTTATTTTTAAGAACAAGCGCCACAATTATAGCATTTATTATGCTTAACGGCGCAACGAGTGAGTCTACAAAATACGACATATCGCTGCGTGCAATAAGCGAATGTGTGGCAAAAGGTATAATTGGCGAGTTCATACTGTCGGTGAGTGCAATAACGCTTGCACCTTTTGATGCAGCATACGAAACTGCCTTTACCGTTCTGCTGGAATAGCGCGGAAAACTTATCGCTATAACGGCATCATTTTCATCGACACGGTAAAGTTGTTCAAATGTTTCGCTTGCAGAACTTGTGCTTATAGTCTTTACGTCTTTAAATATAAGGTTAAGGTAAAATCCTAAAAACGATGCCAACGAAGAGCAACTTCTTGCACCCAATATATAGATTTTATCTGCATTTGCAATAGTTTCAACAGCGGCAAGAAATTCTTTTTCATCAAGATTTTCCACCGTCTGGCGCAGTTTATCAATGTCTGCCTGAATGATGGTTTTTAAAACATCGCTTTCGCCTATTTTAGCGGTAGTAATCTCCATACGCTGAACATTGGTAAGTCTGTTTCTTATAATCTCCTGCAATGATTTTTGCAACTGCGGATATCCCTCGTAACCAAGTTCTACAGCAAAGCGCACTACAGTAGCTTCGCTTACCCCCGTAGCCTTTCCTAAACCTGATGCTGTCATAAACGCTGCTTTATCGTAATTATCAAGTATATATGCAGCAATACTACGCTGACCTTTGCTGAAACTTTCCAACGAATTTTTAATATGAGTAAGTACATCTTTACAAGCCATAATTGCACCCTCGTTTCTTATATAAAAAACTATATTGTAAGGAAAAAACCCCAATGTTTTATTGGGGTTTTACAGATGAATTTAATTCAAATGCGTATATAATAATTACGCTTTGGTTACGTTAGCAGCCTGAGGACCTTTAGCACCCTCGATTACTTCAAACTCAACAGCTTCGCCTTCCTGAAGGGTTTTGTAACCTTCCATAGAAATAGCTGAGAAATGTACGAATACGTCGCCGCCGTCTTCACACTCAATGAAGCCATAACCTTTTTCTGCGTTAAACCATTTAACTGTACCTTTTTGCATTGCTTGCTTCCTCCTAAACACGAGTAGTATTTTTACCACTCTTTTAAAAAAATAATTCGAGTAGTAAAACATTTGCTACTCACATGCTATAATATTACCATACCTTGAAATTTTTGTCAATGAGTTTTTGGCAAACTCACATTATAATTTTTGCGACATTTTTTGTGTAAAACAGACAAACCCAACTACAGCGTATAATATATTTCGCCCACAATTTGCAAAGATACATTTATGCCGAAAGTATCGGTTATTTCTTCTGACAGCGCATCGGTTTTAGTTTTTTCGCATATCACTTTTACGGTTACAGATTCGCCGTAATCGATATTCTCAATTTTATAATCACCTGTTTTTAATATATGCTCAACTTTACTTAAAAACGTGTAGTCGCACTTGATATCCAGAATATCGCACATAGTCTTTTTAAGCAATCCGCACTCTGCAAGGCAGTCTTTAGCGGCTTTTGTATACGCACGTATAAGCCCGCCGGTGCCTAAAAGTGTTCCGCCGAAATATCTGGTTACAACGCACACGCAATCGGTTATACCCTCGTTTTCAAGCATCTCTAAAACGGGAAATCCGCCGGTTCTGGTAGGCTCGCCGTCATCGCTGTACTTTTTAAATCCGTTATTTAATATGAACGCATACACGTTATGACGTGCATTATAATGCTCTTTTTTAACAGACGAAATAAATGACGCCGCTTCTTCCTCGGTTTCGACATGGCACATTGATGCAATAAAGCGCGACTTCTTCTCTGTTATTTCGGCAGTTGCCTCTTGTCTGACGGTAACATATGTTTTATCCATAACAATTCCTTTTTAAGT
>JAZSLD010000042.1:0-1920 GCA_045535195.1 Clostridia bacterium
ATAGATGGTGGATTTGCTGACTGCTGTATAGCGGCAACCGAAAGTCACTTTTGTTCTGCAGAAAGACAGTTTCGTTTTCCGTTGGAATACGGTGGAGTAAGAACGCCCACTTCTCAATGGACGGTAACCGGTAGTGGTGCAGTAGTGATTTCGTCAGAACAAAAAGACTGCCCGAAAGTCACTCATGTAACAACCGGCAAAATAGTCGATATGGGTATTGTTGATGCCAACAATATGGGGGCTGCAATGGCGCCTTCTGCAGCAGATACAATATATCAACATTTTAAAGATACCGGACGTTCACCGGATTATTACGACTATATAGTAACCGGCGATTTAGGTGCTGTCGGTGCGAGTATTCTAATAGATTTTTTAAAAGACAAAAACATAGATATAACTCCAAACTATGCTGACTGCGGAATGATGATATTTGATGATGAAGAACAGGATACAAAAGCAGGAGGCAGCGGATGCGGCTGTAGCGGAAGTGTTTTTTGCGGGTATTATTATAAGCAACTTATGGATAGGAAAATCAAAAAGATTTTATTTATACCAACAGGAGCATTAATGAGTACAACTACAGCACAACAAGGTGATCCTATAATGGGAATTGCTCATTGTGTTGCTATAGAAATGGGAGATAAACTATGAACTGGTTACAAATTTTAAATTCATTTTGGGTTGGCGGATTAATATGCGTTATTGCACAGATATTAATAGATAAAACAAAAATTACTCCCGCAAAAATTATGGTGTTGTATGTGGTTTCCGGTGCTTTTCTTACCCTTTTGGGAATATATGAACCAATAGTAAAATTTGCAGGCAGCGGTGCAACAGTACCGATTGTTGGTTTTGGCTATTTATTGGCAAAAGGCGCGATGAAAGCGGTTGATGAAATTGGAATTGCAGGGATATTAACAGGAGGAATTACCGCTGCAGCAGGCGGAATTACTGCGGCAATATTATTTGGATATCTGGCAGCATTATTATTTAAGTCCAAAGGCAAAAAATAACTCAGAAAAAGAGTAGGGGGCTAATATTCCTCTACTCTTTATTGTCGTCATTTTCAATTTTAATTTTACTTAAAGGGTTGTTATCAGCAGCATTTTTCATATCTTCGTTTTTGATGTGTGTATATAATTGAGTAGTTGAAAGATTAGAATGACCTAAAATTTCCTGCAAAGTTCTGATATCAACATTTCCGTCACGGTACATAATAGTAGCAGCGGTATGGCGTAGTTTGTGAGGTGTATACATATCAGAATCAACACCGGCTGCTTCAAAATACTTTTTACAAATTCTTTCAACAGACCGAGGCGTTATCCTTGACATTTTATTGCTTATAAACAATGCATTTCTTGCATCGCCTATAAGTTTATCATTAGGACGAACTGCCATATATTCTTCAATAGCCTTCATACACATTTCGTTTAAAAACACATGTCTTTCTTTATTGCCTTTACCTACAACCCTTAATGATTGATTAGAATAATTAATGTCTTTAATATTTATACCTGTCAATTCAGAAACACGCAATCCGCATGTTAAAAAAATAACAAACATTGCAAAATCACGTTTTTCATATGGACCATTTATTGCTTTTAAAAAGGAAACACTTTCATCAAGGGTAAGGTATTTAGGCAATCTCTGCTTAATTTTGGGACGTTCCAAATGCTCAGCCGGATTAATATCAAGGATATTTGCCTTAACGGTTAAATATCCGAAAAATGATTTTATACATGATACTTTACGTGCTATATAATTATCATTATTTGAATGATTGTTATATAAATAAGCGGTATAATCATACAAATCGCTAAGGGTAATTTTTTTTAATAAATCTAAATTAAAATTTACATCTAATTTAGTGGTTGTAATATCTAAATTATTAAATTTACAATTAATATAATTTAAAAATTT
>JAZSLD010000066.1:0-5396 GCA_045535195.1 Clostridia bacterium
ATCTCTGACGTGAAATTAGCCAGTCGCGCAGACGGAAGTTAACCTTCTGTTCGCCCATACCTTTTTCCTGAATATATTTTATGATTTCAGGCATTGCCTCTTTGTTGGACATACCGTTGAATTTGTCGGAGTTGATCATTGTGCCCTCGGCTTCAAATGCCGCTTCAAGCGTAGAGCCGTCAATATCGCTGCCGTCGGGAGATATAACAGCCTCAATGGGGAGGTTGTATTTTTTTGCAAAGTCAAAGTCCCTCTGGTCGTGAGCAGGCACTGCCATAACAACGCCTGTGCCGTAGTCGAGCAATACATAGTTTGCAAGGTAGAGAGGTATCTTTCTGCCGGTTAATGGGTTGATTACATATTTGCCGGTGAATACGCCCTCTTTTTCTGTATCTGTAGAGGTACGAGCAATTTCGTTCAAGAACTGCATCTTTTTAATGAACTCTTTACATTCGGCCTCGGTTTCGCTGCCTGCAATAAGTTCGGGAACAATGGGGTGTTCTGGGGCGATTACCATATATGTAACGCCATAGATGGTATCGGGACGTGTAGTAAATACAGTGAGTTCCTCACCTGAGCCGTCAACTGTAAACTTAACTTCAGCACCGATGCTTTTGCCAATCCAGTTGGTCTGCATAGTGCGTACTTTTTCAGGCCAGCCTTTAAGACGGTCAATGTCTTCCAAAAGTCTTTCGGCATAGTCGGTAATTTTAAAGAACCACTGTTCAAGGTCTTTTTTGCCTACTTCGGCTTTACATCTTTCGCAGTGGCCGCCCACAACCTGCTCGTTAGCAAGTACTGTCTGGCAATCGGGACACCAGTTTACATACGATTTTTTCTTGTATGCAAGGTTGTTATTGAAAAGTTGCAGGAACATCCACTGTGTCCATTTGTAGTAGTCTTTATGGCAGGTGGCAATTTCTCTGTTCCAGTCGTAACTGATACCCATAGCCTTTAACTGCTCTCTCATATTGTCGATGTTTGACCATGTCCAGTCGTTGGGGGGGATATTGTTTTTGATAGCCGCATTTTCAGCAGGCAGACCGAAAGAATCCCAGCCCATTGGGTGCAGAACATTGTAGCCGTTCATTTTTTTGTAGCGTGCCACAACGTCACCTATGGAATAGTTGCGCACGTGGCCCATATGCAGTTTACCTGACGGGTAGGGGAACATCTCCAAAGTATAGTACTTGGGTTTGTCATTAATTTCCGTCTTGAAAGCGTTTGTGTCTTCCCAGACTTTTTGCCACTTCTTTTCGATTTTTGAGAAGTTGTAATTCATAGCAGATACCTCTTTTAATCAATTAAATTTTCTACATTAATCTCCTCGGCGTCTGACCACAGACGTTCTATGGAGTAAAACTCACGTGAATTTTCGTTGAATATATGCACGATTACATCGCCGTAATCAAGCAATACCCAACCGGGGTTACCCAAGCCTTCTCTTGCAGCAGGCTTGATGCCGGCTTCAGAGAGTTTAAGGTCAATTTCTTCATATATGGCGTTCATATGCGGAGTAGATGTGCCCGAGCAGATTATAAAATAATCGCAAAGTGTAGTAAGTTCCTCCACATGAAGCACTTTTAAATTTATAGCCTTTCTGCCGTCAGCGGCTTTTGCGGCTATTTTCATCAAATCGTAAGAATTCATATTTTGCTCCTTATTAATTTTTCATATCACTGCCCACTATAACAGTAACAGAAGTTCCGTTGCCTTTATCGGGGTTGAGTGTAAAGTGGTCCATACCGAGAGCCTTGGCAATTTTAGCACCGCTATCGTTGTCTTTTTTAGCGATTACTACTGATTTTGCATAGTTTACAGTGCTTGCATCGTTAATCTTTTTAACGGTAAATCCGTATTTTTCAATTTTTGCTATTACATCGTCAATGTCGGCAGAGCCGTTTGAGCCGTCAATAATGTCAACTGTTAAAAATCTGTTGAAGAACGAATTTTCAAGTACCAATCCCTGCGGAATGTCGTTAGTTTCGCTGTCGTCGCCGATGAGTTGGTCGCGTATTGCAAGTTCCTGAGTGCTTATCTCATCTCTTTCGGGTGTAAAGAATTCTTTTATCATCTGCACAGTTGCGGCACGGTCGTGGATAAAATACCATGCTGCATGTTCGTATCTGTCTTCACCGGGGAGTGACATAATATTGATAGAATCTGTGCCGATTTTTAAAACCATAGGCGCATATTTTGCAATGTCGTCATATGTGAAGTTAGTTGTTACGTTATCTGTAGCGATTGAGATAAGTTTAGGCACTTTAAGCACATTTTTAACGCTTAAAATCTGGTCGATTGCAGTGTAGATAAACTCACGCTGCATATCCACTCTGGAAATGCCGAGCAGAGTTTCAATATCGTTGCCGTCGTTGTCTTTACGGAATCTTACAAGTTGTTCTGCCTTTTTGCCGTTTAATGTCTGCATACCTTTGTTTAAGTCGATATGCAAATCCTGATATGGGTCGTCGTATTTAAGGGTTGCCGGAACATCAAATTCCACTCCGCCGATAGCATCTATAATCTCGCGGAAACTTTTAATGTTTACAAGCATATATTTATCTATTTCCACACCGGGCAGAATATATGATACTTCTTTAAAAAGTTGTTCTTCTTTATTATAACCGTATGCGGAGTTGATTTTTTTGTCTATGTGGTTAATATCAACATAAGTGTCACGCGGAATCTGTACCATATTTATAGTATTGGTAATAAGGTTTAACTGTGCAAGTATAAGTACGTCTGTGCGGTAGCCGTCTTTATCAACACCGCAAAGCAAAGCATTTACGTATGATTTTTGCATAGTTTTGTCATTGAGGTCTGATGTTGAGCCGTATAAATAATCTTTTACCCAGAATGCTCCCATAATTGCAGCCGCTATTATAACAAATATAAGGGTAAAAGCAATAGTCATCCTTATGTAAATTTTAGTTTTGCGTGACAATATGTTCACCTCGTTTTTTCAATATAAAAATTACGTGTATCTATTGTGTTTGTGTGCAGAAGTGTACCTTTTTTAAGCACTGACCTTATTGTGTTGTCAAGTTGAATTATAAGTGCTTTGTCGATATCATTGTAAACTTCATTGCGGATATCGTCCACCCACGGGGCCATACGCATAGGCTCTATGCAGTCTGCTATAAATATAATTTTTGTAAGCAACGGCATATCGGGTTTGCCGATAGTGTGGTAATATACTGCGTCAAAAATTTCTGTATCGTCAATTCCGTATTCGTCTTTTAAAAGGTATGCCCCCACAAAGCCGTGGAGCAGACCTGCTTCTTTTTTAGATATATCGTCTAAGTGTATATTGTATTTATCGCACAAATTATAAAGTGCATCTTTAGAATAATTTTTTGCACAGTCATGCAAAAGCCCTGCTATGCGTGCTTTTTCTATATCTGCACCATGACACTCAGCCAGTTTAACAGCCGTTTCCATAACATTTACAGAATGTTTAAAGCGTTTTTCTTCTAAAGTGTTGCAAAGTTTTTCCGTCATTTGTTCTATAGTCATATATGCACCTTTATAAATAAAGTTTGTTATCGTATATATACTGCGCTACATTGTCAGCAGTCATGCCGGATATATCCATACCGTCTTTAACCATCCGGCGTATAGCGGTAGAGGTTATATCTACAAGCGGCATATCGCAAAGCATAATATTGCAGCCTTGCTGACTTAATCTTTCAACCTCGGCATCAGTATCGCCCTGACGTGCTCTGTCGCACACTATAAATGAGCAGATTTTTTTAAGTTCATCGGCATTTTTCCAGGTGGATAACTGAAACAGCGAGTCTGCGCCGATTATAAAATAATACTCGTCATCGCCAAGTGAATGAAAATATTTAATTGTATCGACTGTATAACAATGCTTGTCCTGCATTATTTCGTAGTCTGATACATAAAAGTCCGGCTTATCCTCAATGGCAAGTTTAACCATTTCCAGCCTGTGATGCTTATCTGTTATTTTATCATCTTTTTTGTGCGGTGGCTGACCGTTTGGAAGAAAGCAGATTCTGTCCATACCCATATTTTCAAGTACATACTCAGCCATAGCAATATGCCCCGAATGGATAGGGTTGAATGTTCCGCCCAAAATACCAATCTTCATTTTATTTCACCAGAACTATCTGTGGATTTTCTTCTGACCTGCGGTATATGATAAATTTTCTGCCGATTACCTGAACGGGATCTGCACCAGTGGCTGCAGCCATTTCCTGACATGCCTCACGCACTTCAAGCGGAGAGTTCTCCAACACGTGCACTTTAACCAGTTCGTGCATTTCCAAAGCGTCGCTTATCTGGCTTACCATATTTGGTACAATGCCTGATTTGCCTACCTGAAATGTTGCGTTTAAAGAGTTGGCAAGACCTCTCAGTTGTGCACGCTGTCTGCTGTTTAACATATTAAAAGTTTCCTTTCAAAATCTGTTTTTAGACTAACTTTAATTATACAATTTTTTACGTAAATTGTCAACTTATTCTATATATTCAAATTCCAGTTCGTAAATCCTTATAAGGTCGCCCTCACCTGCGCCTTTTTCAATAAGCGCACGTATAACACCTTTTTTGCGCAATGCGTTCTGGAAATACTGAAGGGATTCGTTGTCTTCAAAGTTTGTAGAGTTGATAAGACGTTTAAGCCATTCGCCCTCAACTACATATGCTTCGTTATCACGGCGTACCGTAAATGGTGCTTCTTCTTCAAACGTAATAACAGTTTCTTCCTCTTCGTTTTCGTCGTAAAGCACGGGAACGGGGATAGAGTCTAAAATACTGCTTACGTAAAGCATAAGTTCGTTAACGCCCGCCTTGGTTGCAGCAGAGATTTTAAATAACTTGTAGCCGCGGTTTTCGATTTCTGCACAGAAATCCTCATACATTTTTTCGTCTGTAATAATATCTGTTTTATTTGCAACTACAATCTGCTGTTTTTCTGCAAGGGTGGGGTTGTACATTTTTATCTCGTGATTAATGCTGTCAAAATCCTCAATAGGATTTCTGCCTTCAATGCCCGATGCGTCTACCACGTGCAGCAGGAGCCTTGTGCGCTCAACGTGACGCAAAAACTCGTGCCCTAAGCCTATGCCTTCGTGAGCACCTTCAATAATGCCCGGAATATCGGCAATAACGAAACTGTTGCCTGCACCTAAATCAACCACACCAAGGTTAGGCTCTAATGTGGTAAAGTGGTAGTTTGCAATTTTAGGTTTTGCATCGCTTGTAACGGAAAGGAGTGTAGATTTTCCGACATTCGGAAAGCCTACCAAACCCACGTCTGCCAAAAGTTTAAGTTCCAGTATAATCTCACGTTTTTCGCCGTCTGTACCGCCTTTTGCAAAGCGTGGTATCTGGCGTACTGCAGTAGCAAAGTGAGAGTTACCCCAGCCACC
>JAZSLD010000047.1:0-3006 GCA_045535195.1 Clostridia bacterium
CACAGAAGATGTTAAAAACGCGTGGGAATGCGTTAAGGATGCTAAGAAGCCTCGTTTGCAGATAGAAGTTCCCGTGTCTACTGTTCAGATGGAATATACATACCATATCAAAGCAGATAAGATGATTGCTAAAATCGGCGAACTTACAAAGGCTGCAAAAGAACTTTGTGCTGATGTGGAATTTTCTGCGCTTGACGCTACCAGAGCAGATATTGATTTTTTGATTAATGCTGCCAAAGAAGCAGAAGCAAACGGTGCAGGTGTTATTACCATTTGTGATGACGCAGGCGCATCGCTTCCCGAAGAAATTGCAACATTGCTTGAAAAAGTAAAGTCTGCTGTAAATATCCCTGTATATGTTCAAGTATCCGACCGCATAAGTATGGGTGTTGCATCAGCGGTTGCAGCAATCCAAAAAGGTGCTGACGGTCTTAAATGTGCTATGGCAGGCAAAGATGCGCTTTTAACGGGCGAAATTTCGGATGCGCTGAATGCTTGCTCTGCAGAAATTGGAGTTGAAACAAACCTTAACAGTACAAAAATTCATGCAAGTATTGACGATATGCTCAACAACATAAACCATGAAGCATATGAAACTGAAAGTGCTGTAAGCGAAAAGAAGAAAATCCTTCTTGATTCAGACAGTACAATCGCTCAACTGGCACAGGCCACACGTGTTTTAGGTTACGACCTTTCTGATTTGGATTGCGGAAATGTATATAAAGCACTTATGCAGGTATGCGAAAAGAAAGACGCAGTTGGCGCAAAGGAACTGGAAGCATTAATTGCAAGTTCTGCAATGCAGGCACCTTCCACATACCATCTTGAAAACTATACAACTACCAGCAGCAATCTTATGAGTTCTATTTCGCAGGTTACATTAAAATGCAATGATGAGATTATTTCCGGTGTAAGCACCGGTGACGGCCCTATTGATTCTGCGTTCCGTGCAATTGAACAATGTATAGGATATCATTATGAACTCGACGATTTTCAGGTTCAATCTGTAACAGAAGGAAAAGAGGCATTAGGCTCTGCTCTTGTAAGACTTCGCAATAACGGAAAACTCTATTCCGGTAACGGCATTTCAACGGATATCGTTGCGGCAAGTATAAGGGCGTACATAAATGCTCTTAACAAAATAGTGTTTGAGGAGGCATAAAATGAAGATTGTATTTTCAACTAAAAATGTAAATCGTGCATCTTTCCTCGATACTTGCCGTTATGCTTATGACTATGGTTTTGCGGGGTTTGAGATTTACGATGCAATAAAAGAACGCTGTCAGCATCACGACAGCATACTGCGCCGTGACCGCACCTCAGATGCTAAAAGAAAACTCATTAACCGTAAACTTTCGGTTTCTGCACTTCGTTTACCTTGTTCTGTTGAAAGTGATGAAACAACTGCTGATGTAATTTCTAAATATGTAGAGATGGCGGCAAATTCAGGTGTTGCTAACATCATTGTGCGTGTTGAAGAAAAAACATCTTTTGATATATTAAAAGAAAAACTTACCGATGCTATAAAACGTGCTGAAAAAGCGGATGTGGGCATTTTGTTTGAAACTGTTGGCTTTTTATCCGACACAGAAAACGTGGTGGAAATAATCAACTTTTTCTCATCTGCTGCAATCGGTGCATCTTGGAATGTAAGAGGCACATATTTTGGCGCAGGCGAAACTGCAGAAGCAACAATTAAAACTCTTGGTGCGTATATAAAATATGTCCGTCTTGGCGATATGAAAGACGGAAAAACTGTTTTAATCGGCGAGGGCGAACTTCCCGTAGAGAACTTAATCAATGCACTTTCTTCGCTTAATTTTGACGGATTTATCTGTGCTGCTTGGAATGAAGATATAAATGATGCAGATATTGTTCTTACACATTTTGCAAACTATATTTCATCGCTCAAACGTGAAAAGAAAAGTTTTGACCGTGCATATTATAACAGAGCAAAAACAGGCACTTTTGTATGGAAAAAGTATGATGTTATTGACGCAACTTTTTCAGATGTGCTTGATACAATGGCAGAAAAGTATCCTGACCAGTATGCATTTAAGTATCCGACACTTGATTATACAAGAACTTACGAGCAGTTCCGCCGTGATGTTGATGAGTGCGCTGCGGCTCTTATCTCATTAGGTGTAAAGGCGGGTGACCATGTTGCTGTATGGGCAACAAATGTACCGGAATGGTTTATTACGTTCTGGGCTACAACAAAAATAGGCGCTGTGCTTGTAACAGTAAATACTGCATATAAAATTCATGAGATTGAATATTTGTTAAAGCAGTCTGATACGCATACTCTTATTATGATTGAGTATTGTAAGGATATCAACTATAAAGAAATAATTCAGGAACTTTGTCCTGAACTTGAAAATCTTACACCGGGCGAACCGCTTTATTCAAAGAATCTTCCGTTCCTGCGTAATGTTGTAACAACCGGTTTTTCAATGCCGGGTTGCCTTACTTGGGAACAAATGCTCTCACGTTCTTCGTTGGTGCCCCGTGAAGAAGTAAGAAGACGCGCGTCGTTGGTTAAGCCTGATGATGTATGCAATATGCAGTACACATCTGGTACAACGGGCTTTCCGAAAGGCGTTATGCTCACTCACCGTAACATTGTAAACAATGGTAAAACAATAGGGGACAGAATGGATTTGTCAACAGCAGACCGTATGATGATTCAGGTGCCAATGTTCCATTGTTTTGGTATGGTGCTTTCAATGACTTCGATGATGACTCACGGCGGAACGCTTTGTCCTATTCCGTATTTCTCGCCGAAATCATCGCTTGCGTGTGTAAATGACGAGCATATAACTTGCTTTAACGGTGTTCCTACAATGTTTATTGCGATGTTTAACCATCCTGATTTTGCAAAAACAGATTTTTCATATATTCGAACAGGTATTATGGCAGGTGCTAACTGTCCTGCAGATTTGATGCGCCGTGCAGCAGAAGAGATGAACATGCGTGAAATCATCTCCGTTTACGGTCAGACTGAGG
>JAZSLD010000213.1:0-2953 GCA_045535195.1 Clostridia bacterium
TGTAACGGGCTGATTATATGCAACGATTGAAAGAACTTCCAATCCTGCGTTTGAAATGGTTACTCTGCCCTTTTTCTCGTTAAGTGCACGTATGCAGTCGTAATATTCGCTTTTAGTACAAAGTTGGTACTTATCCTCAAAACGCACAAGTTTTATACCTCGTGTTTTATCGTTTTCGTACTTCTCCTGCATTTTCTCTAATGTCTGGTGCATAGCGGGTTTTGAGCAGGAAGTCACCTCGCAAAGCCTCTCTATCGCCACAGACTCTCCCGCCGCAAAAAGTATTCCCTCTACAGCAGCCTCTAAATTCATATTATCCATCAAATTCACCACTTAATGTGTCATTTTTCGATTTACCAAGTTTAAAATATACTTTGTCGCCTTCGTCGTACGCTTCAAGCGAGTTCATTTTAAGAAGTTCAAGTATAGCCAGAAACAGCGCAACCGCTTCGCTTCTGGTTTTAATACCCTCAAAAGCATTTTCAAAAGAAAGTTTTTTGCTTGTGCGAAGACGTCTCATAAGGTTGCCTGCTTTTTCTTTAACAGACACCTTTTCACGACCGACAACCCCCTCAAAATTAGACTTTGGCGGAGGTGCCTTGCGTTCGGTTTTTTCTAAAACCGTTAAAAACGCCTCCATAAGCCTGTCCAACTCTACCTGCTCAACCTCTTTTTTTACGGGAGCAAGGTCTAAGTGCTCAGCCTCTTTGTAGAAATTGAGAGCACCGTCAAACTGTTTTTTCTTAAAAAGTTCTGAGATGAGTTTCATTGTGTGACGCTTTTTAAGTGCCTCGGTAAGGTCACGTGCAATCTGTTCGGCATCGTCCTCTTCCTCGTGCTTGGGCAAAAGTGCCTTGGATTTAATATACAGCAAATTTGAAGCAACCGTTAAAAATTCGCTTGATATATCAAGATCCTTTTCTTTAAGCCCCTCAATATATTCTATATACTGATCCGTAATGGCAATTAGCGAAACAGAACATATATTTAATTTATTCTTCCTTATAAGGTGCTCCATCAAATCCAGAGGACCCTCAAAGGTTGCGGTTTTGAAGGTTAAATCCACTTAGAACACCAACCCAACTATAAAATATATCACGGTCAGAACCCACCCTCTTAATACAGAGAGCAATGGTGTAAGAATATTAAAAAATATAAGTGCAAGTAAAATTATGCTGAAATATCGCTCCATAGTGTACATTTTAAATCTGTACTTAGGCGGTAAGAATTCCATTAAAACTTTAGAGCCGTCAAGCGGCGGAATGGGTATCAAGTTAAACACCATCAAGCCGACATTGAGTTGAACGCACATATACACAACAGTATACAAAAACTGCGTAAGCATATTTGCAGGCACAAACTTTTCCATTGCAGTAACTACAAATGCAGAAATTAAAGCCAGAATAAAATTCGCGCCGGGGCCCGCAAGCGAAACTGCCACAGTTCCCCATTTAGCATTACGGAAGTTACGTGTATTAATTGGAACAGGTCTTGCCCAACCAAAGCCAAAGAATAAAAGACATATTGTACCGAACAAATCCATATGTGCCATAGGGTTTAAACTTAATCTGCCGCTGTAGCGTGCGGTGGGGTCACCCATTTTATCAGCCGCCCAGCCGTGCGCATATTCGTGTATTGTAAGCGCCAGCAAAAGCGCAGGAAGGCTTAACAGTAACGATAAAAATCTTGATTTTATATCAAACATAAAAATGCTCCTTAAAAAACGTCATTCCTTATAATATCCTCATAAGTTTCACGTTTTACAACTATTTTCGACTCACCATTTGAAACCATTACAACAGGTGGCCTTGGTATACGGTTATAGTTGCTCGACATAGAGTAGTTATATGCGCCGGTAGACATAATACACATAATATCGCCTTTTTTTACTTCAGGCAGATATGCGTCTTTAATTAAAATATCTCCCGACTCACAGCATTTGCCACAAAGTGTAACCTTTTCTTCAGGCTCATCGCCTGCACGGTTAGCAAGCACTCCGTCATACTCTGCCTCATACATAATATATCTGGGGTTATCTGCCATACCGCCGTCTACAGAAACGTACTTGCGCACGTTTGGAATATCTTTAACCATACCGACAGTATACAAAGTAATTCCGGCATCACCAACTATGGAGCGACCGGGTTCCATTATTATCTTTGGCAATCTAATTCCTTTTTCAGCACAGATACTTTTAACTACTTTTGAAACTGCCTCTATATATAAATCATACGGAACCGGTTTGTCACTATCTACATACTTAATTCCAAACCCGCCACCAAGGTTAAGTTCGTCAATTTCGATACCGAGTTTATCTTTAACATCAGATGCAAAGCCAAGCATAACTTTAGCAGCCTCTTCAAAAGGAGTAAGTTCAAATATCTGCGAGCCTATATGGCAATGAATACCTACAAACTGCACGCCTTTCATTTTCGATGCTTTTTTAATTATGTCCATAGCCTCGCCGTTTTGCAGAGTAACACCGAATTTAGAGTCTATCTGCCCTGTGCTTATAAACTCGTGCGTATGTGCATCTATACCGGGTTTAATTCTGAAAAGTATTTTTGTAATCTTGCCCTTTTCAACGCTTAAAGAGTTTACCTCTTCAAGTTCACCCTCATTATCAACAACTATACGTCCTATTGATGCATCAATTGCCATAGAGAGTTCGTCTGTAGTTTTGTTGTTTCCGTGAAAATATATGTTTTCAGGATTAAATCCGGCTTTTAAAGCAGTATACAGTTCGCCGCCTGAAACTACGTCTGCACCAAGACCTTCCTGCGCCATTATCTTATATATATATGCTGTGGACATTGCCTTGCTTGCATAAAGTGCCATACCGTTGCCGCCATAGTATGCGTCAATAGCATTTTTATACGCCCTTGCGTTAGTGCGGATTTTATCTTCGTCCATAACATATAAAGGTGTGCCGTATTGCGCAGCTAAATCCACG
>JAZSLD010000138.1:0-3564 GCA_045535195.1 Clostridia bacterium
GGTGGCAAGTTTTTTAGATTTTTGTGGTGCAGCCGGGTACTGAAAGCCGTCGGCTTTCGGTCGGCAAGGCGGATGGGGGCGAAGCCGCCATATCTCTCCGGGCGCGTAAAACGAAAAGCAGACCAAAAGGTCTGCTTTTTGTTTTACAAAAAATACAGGAGATTCGAACTCCGAGGGGGCAAAAATCGTAAAAAAAGTTGCCGGTGGCAAGTTTTTTAGATTTTTGTGGTGCAGCCGGGTACTGAAAGCCGTCGGCTTTCGGTCGGCAAGGCAGATGGAGGCGAAGCCGGCATATCTCTCCGGGCGCGTAAAACGAAAAGCAGACCAAAAGGTCTGCTTTTTGTTTTACATAAAACACAGGAGATTCGAACTCCGAGGCACTGCTTTGCACAGACTTTATCATTGCGGCAAGTTCGTTTGTTGTGTTCGGCGTTATAGAAAACTTAAACAGTTGCAAATATTTTGTTTTTATTATATGTCAGCACACAAAAAATTTCAAAAATTTTCATTGGATATACTGGAATATATTGATGGTTGATATACTTTCGGATATACGATATGATATATACAAGCCCGGCAGGAACGAATCCGCCGATTGCCTGCGGGGGTTACCTAAATAAAATTATAGGAGGAAACAACGTGTTTAAATTCAAAAAATTCATCGCATCCGTGTTGACTTCAATAATGACATTCTCAATGGCGGCTACAGTAGCAATGGCTTCCGTTCCGTCAGATGTGGCAAATACAAAATTTGAAGAGGCTGCCGAAGTTCTCGGCGTACTCGAAGTTATGGTTGGTGACACCGAGGGCACATTCCGTCCCGATGCTACCATTATCCGTTCAGAGGTTGCTAAAGTTGCAGTAGCGCTCAGCGGACTTACAGAAGTTGCAAACGTAACAAGCGCTCAGTCAAAATACCCCGACGTTCCGGCAGGTCACTGGGCAACAGGTTTCATCAACGTAGCAACAGACCAGAAAATGGTTATCGGTGATACTGAAGGCACATTCCGTCCTGATGCAGACATCACCTATCAGGAAGCAGTAACAATTTTAGTACGTGCATTAGGTTACGAGCCTCAGGCACAGGCAAAAGGCGGATACCCCACAGGTTACCTTGTAACAGCGTCTGACATCGGCCTTACAAAAGGTGTTTCAGGTGCACAGAACGGCGCTATCTCAAGAGGTAACGTGGCACAGTTGGCGTTTAATGCGCTTACCATCAATATGATGGAACAGACAGGTTTTGGTCAGGACATCAACTACGAAGTTGTAGACAAAACTTTGCTTAAAGACAAACTCGACGTAGAAAAAGTTACTGCGCAGGTAATGGCAGTAGGTAATGCGTCACTCGAAGGTGCATCAAACCTTTCTAAAGATCAGGTTTTAATCGGCGAAGAAATTTATGAAACAGGTTCTGCAGACGTACGTTCAATCCTCGGTTTCACAGTAGACGCATACACCCGTGAAAATAACCGTGGCGACAAAGTGTTGCTTTTGGCACGCCCCGCATCAGGTAAAAACGACTCTGTAACAGTTCCTGCAGAAAACATTGCACAAATCACAAACACAGAAGAAAAGAAAGAACTCCAGTACTGGAAAGACTTAGAAAACGATAAGAAAACCACTAAAGCATCTGTTGCAACAGACGCTAAAGTTATCTACAACGGCAAAGCCGGCACAGCAGAAGACTTTAAAGTGATTGAGTCAGGTTCTATCGTGCTTCTCGACACACAGGGCAAAGGCACTTACGACGTAGTGTTCGTAAACGAAACTGTAAACTATGTAGTTGAAGAAGTAGTTGTATCTTCAAACAAAATCGTAGATAAATACGGTCAGAAAACACTCGTGGCAGACCCCGAAGACGATAACCTCACATTCGTTTTGGTTAAAGGTGCAGAAGTAATTGAGATTGCCGACCTTAAAGAGTGGGACGTTTTAACAACAACCATGAGTAAAGACGGCGAACTCGTATACGCAGAACTTTCAAATGAGGTTGTAACAGGTAAAGTAACAGAGAAAAGCGACGATGAGTATTATATAGACGGCAAAGGCTACAAAGTGGCTAAAAACTACCCCAACGAAATCAAACTCGAAGACGAGGGTACTTTCTACCTTGATATTGAGGGTAAAATTGCCGCAGTAAACGGCGAAACAACCATCAGCAGCAACTACGCTTACCTTGCAAAAGCAGGTATCACCACAGGTATTGACAAAGTACTTGAGATGAGAGTGTTCACAAAAGAAGGCAAGAGCGCGCTTGTAAAAACCGGCGCAACAGTTAAAGTAAACGGCGCAAGCGGCAAAACTCCTGAACAGGCACTCGCACTTTTAAAAGGCGAAGGTGCAAGCGCTGACGGTCAGCTTATCACATTTGAAACAAACAGCAACGGCGAAGTAACACAGATTAACACAGCAACAACATCATCTTCTATCAACGAAGATAAGTTCATGATGAACATGAAAGAAAACGACGTTGAGTATAAAAAAGCGTCAGGCAAACTTGTGGGAACATCAATGAGTGTAAACGTAACAAAAGACACAGTTATATTCGATATCCCCGCAGGCAAAACCGATACAGAGGACTTCTCTATAAGAAATTCTGACTTCTTCGTAGACGGCGACTTGTACAACGTACTCGTGTTCGACGTTACTGAAGACAGAAACGCCAAAGCGATAATCGTAACAAACTCAACAGGTATTGCAAACGAAGAGTCTGCAATCGCTATCGTAGACAGCATTGCAGTAGGTAAAAACGAAGACGGAACAGAGATTGAAAAACTCTATGCGTATGAAAACGGCGAGAAAGTAGAACTTTCTACAACTGCTACAGGCGTACTCGTTAAAGGCGAGGGCGAAAGCGAAACTAAACTTGAGCAGGGTGACGTTATTCAGTATAAAACAAACGTAAAAGGCGAGATTGAAAGCATAGTGCTCCTTTTCGATATCGATACCAAAGGAACCGAGGCAGAAGTTGAAGTGTCTGATAAAATGAGCACTTTCTACGGTAAAGTAGTTAAGAAATTCTCATCATCATTCAATATGCAGGTAAACAGCGGTACAGTTCACAACTTCGCAATCGGCGATGCTACCATCTATAACATCGATACCACCAAATCAAGAAACCAGATTACCGTTGGTGACGCAGGTGATATCCAGAAATACGACGAACTTGATCCTTCAAGAATCTTCGTAAGAGTGTACAACGATGTAGTAAGAGAGATTATAGTTATAAAATAATTGCTTTGTAAATCATCTCCTGATAATAAAAAGGCAGCACCTTTAAGGTGTTGCCTTTTTGCGTAGACACAAAGTATATTTTGGCTACGAAGCCATTTTGGTTTATGGTTTTAAAGGTCGACCTATGGAAGAATTGGAAAGCAAATTACAGCGAAAGCGTAACTGCCCCACCGCAAAACGGCGCGTATTTAATTACATATTACAAATATAGCGCCGTTTTAGCACAAATAGGAATGAGTTTCCGTTTTGTGCGGCGGTGAAAGAGCAGGAACGCTGAGCGTTTAATTTGTCCAATTCTGTAATCAGTCGACTTGGGGATTCAAAGGG
>JAZSLD010000177.1:0-4477 GCA_045535195.1 Clostridia bacterium
CCAAGCGTTATCCGCTTGGTACCCCACTTAACCAACTGTGCAGCAAGGTGTGCAGCACTTTCGTTGGAAAGATGTCCTTTATTGCCAAGTATCCGTTTTTTCAGATGATACGGATACGGGCCGTCATTTAGCATCTGTACATCGTGATTGGACTCTATTAAAACAGATTCGCTTTTGCAAAGATGCTTTAAAACAGTTTCTGTAACGCACCCGATATCTGTTGCTACTGAGTAGTATGCCCCGTCAAAGCGGAATGTATACCCCACAGGGTCAACAGTATCGTGAGGTATAGAAAACGGAAAAACCTCTATATCACCAACAGCAAACTTTTCGTTTGATTTGAATGTATGAATATAATCGTCAAAAATCCAGCCCGTTATAGCCATGGTCTTTTCAATAGTGCCTGCATTTGCATACACGGGTATAGAATAATTTCTGCTAAGCACCCCTACGCCCGATATATGGTCGCGGTGTTCATGAGTAAGCAGTATTCCGTGTATATCAAAAGGTGAATACCCAATCTCAGCCAAAGCAGCGCAAATCCTTGCCGCACTTACACCAGCGTCTACCAAAAGATTGGTTTTTCCGTCGGAAATAAAAGTGCAGTTACCGCTGCTGCCGCTGAACAACGTGCAAAACTTTGACATTTACTCGTCTATCCTCTTAATATCTGCACCTAAAGCAGATAACTTTTCTACAATTCTTTCGTAACCTCTGTCTATGTGGCGGAGTTCAGTAATCTCCGTAACACCCGTTGCAGCAAGTGCCGCTATAACCATACACGCACCTGCACGCAAATCTGTTGCTTTAACCTGTGCACCCTGAAGTTGTCTGCCGCCCTCTATAACAGCAACTCTGCCATCAACAGTTATACGGCAACCCATTTTATCAAGTTCGGCAGTATACTGATAGCGGTTGTCCCACACGCCTTCGGTAACAATGCTTGTCCCGTCGACAGTTGCTAAAAGTGCAACCATAGGCGGCTGTAAATCTGTAGGAAAACCGGGGTAAGGCAATGTTTTTACATTAACTTTATTTAAAGGCTTGTTTGCAACAACTCTTATCTCGTCATCACCTTCCCATACTTCTATGCCCATTTCCACAAATTTTGCAGAAACTGCTTCCATATGCTTGGGTATAACATTTTTAATAAGCACGTCGCCTCTTGTAGCGGCGGCTGCAAACATATATGTGCCCGCCTCTATCTGGTCTGGAATAACGGCGTATGTTCCGCCGTGGAGTTTTTCAACACCTTTTATTTTTATAACATCTGTACCGGCACCGCGGATATTGGCACCCATAGAGTTTAAAAAGTTGGCAACGTCAACTACGTGCGGCTCTTTAGCGGCATTTTCCATAACGGTATTGCCCGGTGCAAGTGCTGCCGCCAGCATAATATTAATGGTTGCACCAACGCTTACAACGTCAAGATAAACATTCCCGCCGCGGAGTTCGGCACCGTTTGCCTCTATGATGCCGTTTCTGATATCAACCTTACAACCCAAAGACTCAAAACCTTTTATATGCTGGTCTATAGGACGTGTGCCGAAATTGCACCCGCCCGGTGGTGGTACGTGTGCTCTGCCCATTCTGCCCAAAAGTGCGCCTATAAGGTAATACGATGCACGCATTTTTTTGCTCTTTTCCACGTCGGCTACGTATGTAGACAAGTCAGAGCAATCAATTTTATACGTGCTTATATCCAAACGGGTAACCTTTGCACCCAAAGTTTCTATCATATCAATAAGTACGCGAACATCGCTGATATCGGGAATATTTTCAATAGTAACTTCACCGTCCACCAGCAAAACAGCGCAAAGTATAGCCACTACGGCATTTTTTGCACCACTGATGCACACTTCTCCATGAAGAGGCTGACCGCCTTTGATTATTAATTTTTCCAAAACTACACCCCCGTGTACATTCTGTGAAAATTATACTCAGGTGCACGCAAGCACACCCAATAAAATATTATATCACATTTTTGTGCATTTGAAAAGAGTTATTTTTACAAATATATCAATTTAAAATACTTCCTTTATATGCATACGCACCATATTAAGTGCATTTTTAACGGTGATTCTGCGTATACGCTCACGGCTGCCGTTTAAACGAAGTTCACGGAATGTAACCGTGCCCTTACTGTCGGCAAGCCCTACATATACCAAACCCACGGGTTTTTCTTCACTTCCGCCCGTAGGACCTGCAATACCGGTAATTCCTATTCCGATATCTGCTCCTGACGATTTAAGCACGCCCACAGCCATTTCTTTGGCGGTCTGCTCGCTTACTGCGCCGTATTTTTCAAGCGTATCGTGTGATACACCTAAAAGTTTTTCTTTCATATCATTGCTGTAGGTAACAACGCCCATCTCGTAATACGAAGATATTCCCGAAACGGATGTAAGGAACTCTCCCATCATACCGCCTGTGCACGATTCTGCAGTAGCAATTTTTATGTTTTTTTCCTTTAATAGTTTATACACAGCATCCTGAAGTTGCTCCTCGCCATAACCGAAGATAATATCGCCTGCTATACGTTTGATTTCTTCCTCTACGGGGTTGAACCTATCGTCCGCCTCCTGCTGTGTGTGCGCTTTTGTAGTAAGGCGAAGCATAACGCCCGATTCCTTTGCATACGGTGCGATTGTGGGGTCTGTTTGATTTTCCATTATAGGCTTTAGCATATCCTCAAGCCTTGATTCGCCTATGCCGAATGTCTGGATTTCTCTTGAATACAGTTGCTCGGTACATTTTTCACTTAAATAAGGGTACACGCCCTCTTTATACATAGCCACCATTTCAAAAGGCGGTCCGGGCAAAAATATTGCCGTCTTGCCGTCTTTTTCTATAATGCCGCCGGGTGCTGTGCCGTTGTTGTTATCAAGTATAATACACCCCTCGGGCATATCCGCCTGCTTAAAGTTGGACGGAACGGTTTTTGCGCGAATTTTCGCAAAATAATCTTTTATGCGCTGTTCGCTGCGTGCATCACGCACAAGTTTTAAACCAAAGTACTCTGCAACGGTTTCTTTTGTAAGGTCGTCAGCAGTAGGGCCTAAGCCACCGGTTAATATAACCATATCGCTGCGGTTTAACGCAATTTTAACTGCGTCGGTTAAACGTGCGGGGTTATCCCCTACGGTAGTCTGGTAATACACGCTTATGCCGAGTTTTGCAAGTTCTGTTGCAAGAAATTGTGCATTTGTATTTAAAATCTCGCCGAGCAGCAGTTCTGTGCCGACAGATATAAGTTCTGCATTCATAAAGAAATTGCTCCTTAAACAATAATTGTTTCAACACCTGCTACCGCATCTTCAATAAGTTTTTCGCAATCGAGCAACTGCTGATATTTGATAACTTTTTCAAGACGGGGCTTTGTGGCAGGACGTTTCGGTGTAAATACTGTGCAGCAATCCTCATAAGGCAGGATAGATGTATCAAATGTGCCGATTTCACGAGCCATCTCTACAATATCGTTTTTATCAAGACCGATAAGCGGACGGAAAACAGGCATATCTACTGCGTCGTTTGTAACACCGAGCGCAAGCATAGTCTGGCTGGCAACCTGACCTAAATTCTCACCGGTAATGAGTGCGTCGCATCCGTTTTCACGGGCAATGCGCTCGGAAATTGCCATCATAAATCTGCGCATGATAAGTGTTAAATATTCTTCGGGGCACTTGTCACGTATCTGCACCTGAATTTCTGTAAACGGTACTACGTGTACTTTAATTTTGCCCACATATTCGGAAACAATTCCCGCAAGTTTAATTACTTTATCTTTAGCGCGGTCGCTTGTGTATGGATAACTGAAAAAGTGTATAGCCTCAAGCGCCACACCACGTTTGCCTATCATATAACCTGCAACGGGGCTGTCTATACCGCCGGAGAGCAAAAGCGCCGCCTTACCGCCCGTGCCTACGGGCATACCGCCGATGCCTTTTTCTCTGCCGGTGTGAACAAACGCATTATCGTCACGGATTTCTGCGTGAACAATCACCTCGGGGTTGTGAACATCAACTGTAAGATGCGGATAATTATCAAGTATAAATCCGCCGACCTCTTCGCAAATCTGCGGTGATTTAAGCGGGAATTTTTTGTCTGAGCGCTTTGCTTCCACTTTGAAGGTTTTAGCGTTTTTCAAAACATCGCCGATTGACTCGGGAATAATATTGTATATCCCCTCCATACTTTTATCTGTTTTATACGCAACAACGATTGACACTATACCGAAAATCTTTTTGAGTTTTTCGTGTATGCGGTCTGTCTGCTCGTCGCCCTCTTTAGGCTCGATGTATATCGTAGCCTGAGATTTGTATATTTTATATTCGCCCTCATTACGCAAACGGTGGCGGATATTGCGCACCAATGCGTCCTCAAATATCGGGCGGTTAAGTCCTTTTAAAATTATTTCGCCGTAGCGCACAAGTAAAACTCTTTCCATTTTATAAAAACTCCTACCTCATAATTCTAC
>JAZSLD010000100.1:0-2492 GCA_045535195.1 Clostridia bacterium
AAACCGCAAAAAAGCGATTGAGTATGCTATGAGCATTGCGCAAAAAGGCGATGTTGTTCTTCTGCTTGGCAAAGGTCACGAAACATACCAGATTTTAAACGACGGCATCATAGATTTTGATGAACGTGAAATAGTTGCAGAAATTTTTGAAAAAATCAGTAAATGATATTGTAAGTGAGGTTTCGTTCCATGGCATATCCCATACAGAAGGTTACATTATCGTTCCTTGCATCTGCAACGGGCGGCGAAATAGTTTTCGGCTGCGGCGATGAGGTTATCGAAAGCATTTCTACAGACAGCCGTGATTGTGGCGGTGTAGATTTATTCATTGCTATATCGGGCGAAAATTTTGACGGCAATAAATTTATTCCGTCAGCGTGTGCGGCAGGAGTAAAAGGCTATATCTCAAACGGCGACTGCAAATATACAGATTGTAAATTTGCACTTAAAGTAGCAGACACCAGAAAGGCACTTTTAGATATTGCCGCGGCGTATCGCAGGCAGTTTAATATAAATATAGTAGGTCTTACAGGAAGTGTCGGCAAGACCACCACAAAAGAACTTATATCAGCCGTTTTAGAAACAGAACGCAATATTATAAAAACTCAAGGAAATTTCAATAACGAAATCGGCTTGCCGTTTACAATGTTCGGCATAAGAGATGAACACGAAATAGGCGTTATTGAAATGGGTATGAGCAATTTTGGAGAAATATCACGCCTTACAAAATGCGCCGCGCCAAATGTAGCGGTTATTACCAATATAGGCGAATCTCATATAGAATATCTCGGCAGCCGCGAGGGAATCTTAAAAGCAAAATGCGAGATTTTTGAGGGGCTGGATAAAAACGGAACCGTTATTTTAAACGGTGACGATGATTTACTTTTTGGTATTAAAGGTACATTACCCTTTAAGACGATATACTATGGAATTGAAAATGCCGCTTGCGATGTTGTTGCCGGAAATATATGTGCCGGCAACAATGGCATTTCATTCACAGTTGACGGTATGGATTTTTCAATCAACCTTATGGGCAAGCATAATGTGCTCAATGCCCTGTGTGCCATAGCCGTCGGCAGAAACTACGGATTAAGCGAGGAAAGTATAAAAAAAGGTCTGGCGTCATATAAAAGTATAGGCATACGCCAGAGTATAACAGAAAAAAACGGAATTAAGGTTATAACAGACTGCTATAATGCCGCACCCACATCTGTTAAAGCCGCAATAGATGTACTGTGCTCTGTTTCTGTCGGCAGAAAAATTGCCGTTTTGGGCGATATGGCAGAACTCGGTGAAAAGTCGCCGCAGTATCATATGGAAATAGGCTCATATGCGGCTGAAAATAATGTTGATGTGCTTGTTCTTGCAGGTAAGTATGCCGAATTTACCGCAGAGGGCGCTAAAGGCTGCAATGTCAGCATACATAATGATAACGAGAGTATTGAAAAATATTTAAAAGATAGCCTATGCCAAGGCGATACGGTGCTTTTTAAAGCATCACGTGTGATGAAACTTGAAGAAGTAGCAAATAAATTTAACTAAACTGTTTGAAAGGAAAGTGTACGTCTGATGAATAATATGTTTGCCATTACTGTTGCGGCGGTTTGCGCCTTTGCAATATGTGCGCTTACGGGACCGTTTATGATTCCTGCACTCAGAAGATTGAAATTTGGTCAGGAAATCCGTGAGGTGGGACCAAGTTGGCACAAGTCAAAATCAGGAACTCCCACAATGGGCGGACTTATGTTTATACTGGCAGTTGCAGTAAGCGGACTTTTGCTTTTCCGTGACAGACGCGGAATTATGCTTATGGCAATATCGCTTGCGTTCGGTGCAATAGGCTTTGCGGACGATTATATAAAAGTTGTTAAAAAACGCAATCTCGGTCTTACGGCATTGCAAAAATTTCTGGCTCAGGTTTTTGTGTCGGTAGTGTTTGTGCTTGCAGGTATACATTTTAAAGTATTTGACACCAGCATTATCCTGCCGTTTTTAAACCGTCCGGTTGACCTTTTATGGCTTTACATACCGTTTGCTATTTTTATAATGATAGGCGTTCCCAATAGTGTTAATTTAACCGATGGCATAGACGGTCTTGCTGCATCTGTGTCGGCAGTGGTAAGTATATTTTTAACTTTCCTTGCGCTTGCGTATAACGAGGTTACAGTTGCTAAATTTGCGGCAACCATCACAGGCGGCTGTTTAGGATTTTTGCTTTTTAACGCACACCCTGCCAAGGTTTTTATGGGTGATACCGGTTCTTTGTTTTTAGGCGGTGCTATATGTGCGGCGGCGCTTATGCTTGAGGCTCCATTGGCACTTGTTATTGCAGGATTTGTGTTTGTTATGGAAACACTTTCTGTTATTATTCAGGTGGCGTCTTTTAAAACTACCGGCAAAAGAGTGTTTAAAATGACACCCATTCATCATCATTTTGAAATGTGTGGCTGGAATGAAGTCGGAGGCCAAGCGGTCTTAGGAAGACAAGTGTT
>JAZSLD010000216.1:0-2266 GCA_045535195.1 Clostridia bacterium
CATCTGTTTCTTGTGTGGTTTACAGAACCGTAACCGATATTGTATTTATCCATAAGGTCTACCGTCTGCATAATACATTCGGGGTTATGGGTTGCGTCGCCGTCAAGTTCTACATAGAAGATATGGCCGCCCGCCTCATACTTATGGTAAGGACCTTCAACTGCCGCTTTATGCTCAACACTGCACTTATACCATACGGGCACGTGTGATGAGTTGGTGTAGTACTCTTTATCGGTGATATCTTTAATTATGCCGAAAAGTTCTCTGTCGCGCTTGGTAAACTTACCACTCAAGCCCTCTGCAGGTGTTGCAAGCAGGCTGTAGTTTAAGTTACGCTCATCGGCGATTTCTCTGATTTTTTTGTTCATATGCTCTACAATCTCAAGACCGAGTTTCTGTGATTCTTCACTTTCGCCGTGATGTTTGCCTGTAAGCGCAATTAAAGTTTCTGCAAGACCTATAAAGCCGATACCGAGTGTACCTGATTTGAGTACATCTTTAATCTGCTCGTCATTGGAAAGTTTTTCGCTGCCATACCACATTCCACTCATAAGCATCGGGAACTGTTTCTTTAATGCTGTACGCTGGAACGAGTATCTGTCATAAAGTTGACGTGCTGTTACATCGATACATTTATCAAGTTTTTCGTAGAATGTTGCAATTCTCTCTTTCTCGTCTGCTATATCCATACACTCAATACCGAGTTTTACAATATTGATTGTTGAGAACGAAAGGTTTCCGCGGCCGATAGATGTTTTATCGCCATGGCGGTTTTCGTAAACACGTGTACGGCAACCCATTGTGGCAACCTCGTGAACGTATCTCTTAGGATCGTCTGCTCTCCATTCTTCTGACTGGTTAAAGGTTGCGTCAAGGTTTAAGAAGTTCGGGAAAAATCTTCTGGCGGTTACTTTACATGCCAGTTTATAAAGGTCGTAGTTGGGGTCTTCGGGCAGGTAACTTACGCCACGTTTTTTCTTCCATATCTGAATCGGGAATATAGGTGTTTCACCATTGCCCACACCACGATAAGTTGAATTTAAAATTTCTCTCATAATGCAACGGCCCTCGGCAGAGGTGTCTGTGCCGTAGTTGATTGACGAGAATACAACCTGATTTCCGCCACGGCTGTGGATAGTATTCATATTATGAATGAACGACTCCATAGCCTGATGAACTCTGTTTACTGTCTGGTTGATTGCGTGCTGCAAGTAGCGGTCTTTACCCTCAAGACCGTCAAGCGATTTTATAAGATAATCGTCAAACTGAGCGTCTTTTAAATCAGACAAATCTTCGCCTGTCAAACCTTCTAATTTTTTAATCTCTTCTACAAAAGAACTTCTTACATAAGGGGCAAGGTAAAAATCGAATGCAGGAATTGCCTGACCGCCATGCATCTCGTTCTGGATAGACTCCATTGAAATGCACGCAATTATTGCAGCGGTTTCAATTCTTTTTGCAGGACGGCTAGAGCCATGTCCTGCATGGAAGCCGTGCTCTAAAACCATATCAAGCGGATGCTGCAGGCAGGTTAATGACTTTGTGGGATAGTAGTCAGCATCGTGAATATGGATATAGTTGCTCTTTACATAGTCTTTTGCTTCCTGAGAAAGAAGCATATCTATAACGAACGGCTTTGATGATTCGCTCGCAAACTTCATCATCATACCCGCAGGGGTTTCTGCATTCATATTGGCATTTTCTTTAGTGATGTCATTAGCGATTGTATTTACAATACCCATATACATCTCATAAGTTTTTCTGCCACGGGCAATGTTTCTTTTTTCTCTGTAAAGAATGTATGCTTTTGCAACATTCTTATACTGAGATTTCATCAGTTCAACCTCGACAAGGTTCTGGATTTCTTCTACGTCAATAACATCAACCTCAAGGTTGGCAAGTTTATCTGCTATCTCCTCGGCGTATTTAACGTCGTTAACAAATTCATGATTCATAGCCTTTAAGATAGCGTTTACTATCTTGGTTTTATCGAAATTTTCGATTCTACCGTCTCTTTTACGAATATTCGATACCATTTTTCTCCTCCTCGTAAAACTATATATAGTGTTTTATTATGTAAAATTTATCTATATGTTGTGTACAAGACCTATTATAAAATACTTTACGAGAAAAAGCAATACCTTTTTGAAAAATTTTTCGACAAATTTTCCAAAAAGGTATTAAGTCATTTATTTAATCAGTTCAACTTGTTGCCGCACTTGGAGCAGTAGTCGTCTTCAACGCCGTTTTCAGCATCGCAAACAGT
>JAZSLD010000108.1:0-4134 GCA_045535195.1 Clostridia bacterium
GTTGGTGTTGCACTTGAAACCGTTAAACAGATTGAATCTCAGATGTTAATGCGCCACTACAAAGGATTTTTAGAATAATCATTTAAGACTATAGGTGGTAATATGAAACTTATTATGTTAGGCGCCCCCGGTGCGGGAAAAGGAACTCAGGCAGCAGCACTTAAAGAAAAACTTTCAATTCCTGCCATTTCCACCGGCGCAATAATAAGAAATGCAATTAAGAGTGGTACACAGGTAGGCATAGAGGCTAAAAAATATATCGATAACGGGCAGCTCGTTCCCGATGATGTAGTTATTCGTCTTTTAGACGAGCGCATTTCTATGCCGGACTGTGTAAACGGTTTTATATTAGACGGATTTCCACGTACTATTGCGCAGGCTAAAGCATTAGATGATAAAAAGGTAGATATTGACTATGTCATTTTACTTCATGTAGATGACGAAGTTATTATGGAGCGTCTTTCAGGAAGAAGAGAATGCCCTAAATGCGCCGCCACATACCATGTGGTTATGAATCCTTCATCTAAAGGCGAGTTCTGCGATAAATGCGGCGAAGCACTCGTTACCAGAGCAGATGATAATCCTGAAACAATCGCAAAGAGATTGGCAGTTTATCATAAGCAGACCGAACCCCTCATCAAATATTATGAGGAAACCGGTAAACTGGTTACCGCTGTTGGTAAGGACGATGTTCGCCACACTACGGAGGAAGTTTTCAAGGCTATCGGCTACGAGTTGGGTTAAGTGTAATGGAGCGAGTAAATTATGGTTTATATTAAATCATCATCAGAAGCAGATAAAATGCGTTGCGCAGGAAAAATCGTGTACGGCACATTTGAAGCGCTTAAACCTTATGTTAAAGCCGGAGTAACAACAAAAGAACTTGATACGATTGCAAAAGAATTCATATTAAGTCAAGGAGCGAAGCCGTCTTTCCTTAATTATAACGGCTTCCCCGCAAGTATCTGTGCTTCTGTAAACAATGTTGTAATTCATGGTATTCCGTCTTCGGATAAACTCAAAGACGGCGATATCATAAGTCTGGACATCGGTGCTGTGATAGACGGTTATCACGGCGATGCGTGCAGAACCTTTGCTGTAGGTAATATTTCGGATGAGGCTCAAAAACTTATTGATGTTACCAAACAGAGTTTTTACGAAGGTATTAAATACGCACGTCATGGCGAAAGACTCTACACTATATCTGCTGCAATACAGGAATATGTAGAGAAAAACGGATTCAGCATTGTCAGAAATTACTGTGGGCATGGTATAGGCAAAAATCTTCATGAGGACCCCGAAATTCCAAACCATGGAAAAGCGGGACATGGAATAAGGCTCGTTAAGGGTATGGCCCTTGCGATAGAGCCAATGGTTAACCAAGGAGGGTTTGCTATCAACACCCTGCGTGATGGCTGGACAGTTGTTACGGCCGACGGGTCGTTGGCAGCACATTATGAAAACACCGTTCTGGTAACAGACGGTGAACCCGAATTGCTTACTGATTTACAGAGGTGATATGCTTGAACATTAAACCCGGAGATTTCGTGATTGCCACATCAGGCAGAGAAAAGGGTAGATGTTTTGTAGTTTTATCAGTTGAAAACCAATTTTTATATTTATGTGACGGTAAAAACAGAAAAGTGAGTACACCGAAGAAAAAGAAGATAAAACACACTAATTATGCAGGTTCGGCAAACAGCGATGTTTGCGAAAAACTGCAAAACGGAATAACCGATAAGGCAATCCGTAAGACGTTATCACAATTCAAAGGTAATCTCACCGCGGAGAGCGACATTATAACAGGGAGGTTTTAATCTTGGCTAAAGAAGATGTATTAGAACTTGAGGGCACAGTCATTGAGGCTCTGCCAAACGCAATGTTTCAAGTAGAATTTGAAAACGGGCACAGGGTTCTTGCTCATATTTCGGGCAAACTCAGGATGAATTTTATCAGAATTTTGCCCGGTGATAAAGTGACGGTTGAACTGTCACCCTATGACCTTACCAAAGGCCGCATTACTTGGAGGGCAAAATAATTCACGATAAAATTAAATGGAGGTAATGTAATTATGAAAGTAAGACCATCTGTTAAACCGATTTGCGAAAAATGCAAAATTATTAAAAGAAAAGGTAACATTATGGTTATCTGTGAAAATCCCAAGCACAAACAGAGACAGGGTTGATTAAACCTTTTCATTTGACTTTGGATTTTATAAATTGTTTATAGCTTACAGGGGCGGCTGTATAAAACGCTGAGTGCGTTTTATAACCTTGTAGTTATTTATAATGAATATACAAGGAAAGCGAAACAAACACAGGAGGTGTGAAAATTCAATGGCGAGAATAGCAAGCGTTGACTTACCAAAAGAAAAAAGAGTTGAGGTTGGCCTTACCTATATTTTTGGAATCGGTCTTCCCAGTTCAAAGAAAATTTTAAGTGAAGCCGGCATCAATCCGGATACAAGAGTTAAAGACTTGACAGACGAAGAAGTAGCAAAACTCAGAGAAATAATCGACAGAGATTACACTGTTGAGGGCGACCTTCGTAGACAGACTGCTCTTGATATTAAAAGACTTATCGAAATCGGTTGCTACCGTGGTCTGCGTCACAGACGCGGTCTGCCCGTAAGAGGTCAGAACACCAAAAATAATGCACGTACCAGAAAAGGTCCTAAGAAGACTATCGCTGGTAAGAAGAAATAATCAGGGAGGGATAAGAATTGGCTCAACCAAAAAGAACACGTAAAAGACGTGAAAAGAAAAATATTGAACGTGGAGCAGCTCATATCGCTTCCACCTTCAATAATACAATCGTAACTATCACTGATACAGCAGGTAACGCACTTTCATGGGCAAGTTCCGGCGGCCTCGGCTTCCGCGGCTCAAGAAAGAGCACACCTTTCGCTTCGCAGATGGCTGCAGAAACTGCTGCTAAAGCTGCTATGGAGCACGGACTGAAAACAGTAGAGGTTTATGTTAAGGGCCCCGGCGCAGGCAGAGAAGCGGCTATCCGCGCTTTGCAGACCGCAGGCTTGGAAGTTAGTATGATTAAAGACGTAACACCTATTCCTCATAACGGTTGCAGACCGCCCAAAAGAAGAAGAGTTTGATTTTTAATTTTTGAAGTTAGGAGGATAAACAAATGGCTAGAAATATGCAACCTGTATTGAAAAGATGCAGGACCTTAGGTATTGAGCCTTCTGTTATGGGTATTGACAAATCATCTAACAGAAATCCCAGACCTATGAGAAGAAAGCAAAGCGAATACGGACGCCAGCTTACCGAGAAACAGAAAGTTAAGTTCATCTACGGTATGTTGGAAAAACAGTTCCATAAATACTATGAATTAGCAATGAAAATGCCCGGCGTTACCGGTGAAAATCTGCTTCAGATTTTGGAATCAAGACTGGATAACGTAGTGTTCAGATTAGGTCTTGCTAATACAAGAAGAGAATCAAGACAGTTGGTTAACCACGGTCACATTCTTGTAAACGGCAAAAAACTTGATATCCCTTCATATCGCGTAAAAGTTGGCGATGTGATTTCTCTTAAAGAGAAAACTCAGGGCTCTGACAGAATGAAAGAAATCGTTGAAGCAAATTCTTCAAGAATAGTTCCAAAATGGCTGGATATGGACAAAAACACTCTTACAGGTAAAGTTATCGCTTTGGCTGAGAGAGATGATATCGATTTTGATGTTGAAGAACACTTAATCGTAGAGTTGTACTCTAAATAATAATTGTCTTATCAGTTGGTATAACTGTGTAATAAGATTTCTCTGCCATTTTTGGCAGAGAATATCGAGTTACTTATGTTATCAATAAGCCGGAATGGAGGATTATAGCATGATTGAAATGGAAAAGCCTAGGGTTGAATGTGTAGAAAAAAGTGAAGACAACACCTTCGCCAAATTCGAGATTGAACCGTTAGAGCGTGGCTACGGTACCACAATAGGTAACGCTTTAAGACGTGTTTTACTTTCGTCTTTGCCCGGAAGTGCTGCTACCAGCATTAAAATTGATGGCGTTCTTCATGAGTTTTCCACTATCCCCGGAGTAAAAGAAGACGTTACTGAAATAGTTTTAAATGTTAAAAAACTTATAACCAAAGTTCATTCCGATACAACAAAAAC
>JAZSLD010000016.1:0-4318 GCA_045535195.1 Clostridia bacterium
TAACCTCAGAACCTGCCTGAGTAAATCTGAAAATATTTTCAATAAACAATAGTACGTCCTGACCTGCAGCCTCACGGATATATTCCGCCTTGGTAACTCCTGAAAGAGCAACTCTCATTCTTGCACCGGGTGGCTCATTCATCTGGCCGTACACCAATGCAGTTTTATTTATAACGCCCGACTCCTTCATTTCGTTATAAAGGTCGTTACCCTCACGGGTACGCTCACCAACGCCGGTAAATACAGAGATACCACCGTGCTGTTTAGCAACGTTATTGATAAGTTCCATAATAAGAACTGTTTTACCAACACCGGCACCGCCGAAAAGACCGATTTTACCGCCCTTTGCATACGGAGCAATAAGGTCAACTACCTTGATACCGGTTTCAAGTATCTCGGTAGTACTCTCCTGCTCATCATATGAAGGCGGATTACGATGGATACTCCATTTTTCCTCAATTTCCGGCGCAGGAAGTTCGTCAATCGGTTCACCCAAAAGATTAAATATTCTGCCAAGTGTTCCCTCGCCTACGGGCACTTTAATACCGGAACCGGTATCTATTGCCTCTAAACCACGTTTAAGACCGTCGGTAGAATTCATAGCGATACAACGGACAATATTATCACCCAGATGCGATGCCGCTTCAACTACTACTGTGGCTTCACCGTTGGGTATTTCAATAGCATTTTTAAGAGCCGGAAGTTGACCTTCGTCAAAACGAATGTCAACAACAGGACCTATTATCTGAATTACTGTTCCTTTATTATTCATATTATAAAAACCTTTCGATTTTAAGAATTGGCACCTGCCACAATTTCAGTTATTTCCTGAGTGATACCCGCCTGACGTGCACGGTTATACTGCAACTGCAGTTCGCTGAGCATTTCGTCGGCATTGCTGGTAGCGGTATCCATAGCATTCTGCCTTAAAGTGAGTTCGCTTGCATAAGACTGTGCAACAGCGGTATAAATTACAGATGCCACATAAGATGGCATAACATCCTTAACTGTTGAAGCAAAAGCCGGTTCGCACTCTATTTGCGTTCTTTTTTCGCTATCACTTTCGGGCAAAGGAAAAATCCTTACTGTTACAGGTTCCTGATGGAGAACATTTTTATAGTGCGTATAGGTAAGATAAAGTTCGTCAAACTCTCCGTTTACATACATTTCTGTAAGCATACTTCCTATTTTAAAACAGTTACCTATACTGATATCCGCAGCAGTTGCATAAGATTCATCAATAAACTCAAAACGCTTTTTAAAATATTCTAAAGTTTTTCTGCCGATAGGGAAAATTTTTGTTTCATAATTATGCTCGTTTAACCGACGTATAACCTCTTTAAAAACATTAGAGTTATATCCCCCTGCCAAGCCTCTATCGCCCGCTATAACGCAATGACAAACTTTAGAGACTTCTCTGCCGGCAAAGAAAATACTATCTCCTCTATCAGCACTTGCAGAAAGTTTATCTATGATATCATTGAACGCTTTTGAATACGGAACAGAAAGTTCCATACGCTCCTTGGCACGGCGCAGTTTTGAAGATGCAACCAGTTGCATCGCTTTAGTAATCTGGCGTGTGCCCTGTATACTCTTTATGCGGAGTTTGATGTCCTTCATTGAACCGCCCGCCATCAGTCATTCACCTCTTTGCGTGTAATTTCAAAAAACGCTCAGTAAAACTTTTTACTGCTTCATCAAGTTTAGCCATACCCTCGTCAGAAAGTGCGCCGGTAGACACAATTTCTTTTGTTATTTCAGGGTGTGATTCACCTATATAATCAAACAGTTGCTTTTCGTATGCGGCAACGTCCGAAAGTTGTACATCGTCAAGATAATTGTTGATAACAGCATAAATAATATACACCTGATTTTCAACAGTTACAGGGTTTGACCTGCCTTGTTTTAATACCTCAACAATTCTTTCACCTTTTCTTAAACGGCTCTTGGTATCGGCGTCAAGGTCAGAGCCAAACTGCGAGAACGACTGCAGTTCTCTGTACTGAGAGTATTCCAGTTTAAGTTTACCGGCAACTTTTTTCATCGCTTTAATCTGCGCATTACCGCCAACACGAGATACTGAAATACCGGGGTTGACAGCCGGCATGATACCGTTATGGAAAAGTTCAGTTTCCAAGAAAATCTGACCGTCGGTAATAGAAATTACGTTTGTAGGAATATAGGCTGAAACATCGCCTGCCTGAGTTTCAATAATAGGCAATGCAGTAAGCGAACCTCCGCCGTATTCAGGCGCAAGGTTAGCAGCACGTTCCAGTAATCTTGAATGGAGATAGAATACATCTCCGGGGTATGCTTCACGTCCCGGCGAACGACGAAGCAGAAGAGAAAGTGTTCTGTATGCAACTGCGTGTTTGGACAAATCGTCATATACTATGAGTGCGCTTTTACCTTTATTCATAAAGTATTCGCCCATAGTACAGCCAGCATACGGCGCTATATACTGCAAAGGTGCAGTTTCAGATGCCGTTGCAGATACAACTATTGTATATTCCATAGCACCGGTTTTTGTAAGAAGTTCAACCAACTGTGCTACAGTAGAACGTTTCTGTCCGATAGCAACATATATACAGATAACATCTTTGCCTTTTTGATTTATAATGGTATCAACAGCAATAGCCGTTTTACCGGTTTGTCTGTCGCCTATTATAAGTTCCCTCTGGCCTCTGCCAATTGGTATCATAGAGTCAATTGCCTTGATACCTGTCTGCAAAGGTGTATTTACAGACTGACGTGTAATAATACCGGGAGCATTAGACTCAATCGGGCGTGTTTCATCAGCCATAATTGGGCCTTTACCGTCAATAGGGTTACCCAAAGCATCTATTACTCTTCCTACAAGAGTATCGCCTACAGGTACGCTTACAACCTTACCGGTGCGCTTTACAACACTACCCTCTTTTATGCCGGTATCATCACCTAAGATAACTACGCTGACAAACTCTTCCTCAAGGTTTAATGCCATACCCATTTCGCCGTTTTCAAACTCTAAAAGTTCGTTAGCCATACAGTCATCAAGACCATACACACGGGCAATAGCATCACCAACTTCGATAACGTATCCGGTTTCACTGTAAGCAACTTTGTTTTCGTAGTTTTTAATTTCGCTTTTAATTAATTTGCTTATTTCATCAGGTTTCATTATAAACCTCCACTAAATAACTGCCGACTTGATTTGTTTTTGTAAATCGTCAAGCCGCGTCTTGATGCTCGCATCTATCTGACTGCTTTCCGTACGTACTACTATACCACCCATTATATCAGGGTCTACAGTAGCAGAAAGGATTACTTTTTTTCCGAGTTTGCGTTCAAGTTTGATTTCAAGTTTTTCTGCTTGTTCATCGCTTAATGCAGCAGCAGTTATAACATTTACAATTTCTATACCGTTTTCTTTGCGGTACAATTTCATAAATTCATCTGCTACTTCAGGGAAATGTACAGTTGCACGTCTTTTGCTCATAACCTTAATACAATTTAAAAGATAAACATTGACATCTTTAAAGCATCTGTCAATAAGTGCAGTGCGTTCTTGTTTATCAGAACACGGACGGTCAAGTATCTTACAAAGTTCAGGATTATCAGTAAAAGCAAACTTTACTGCGTCTAACTGAGAATAAATCTCATCTGCTGAATTTTCTTCAACCGCAAGTGAGTAAAGTGCTTCTGCATATGAAACCGCCGTCATGATGCATCACCCAATTCTTCTATGAATTTATCTATCATCTTACTATGATCGGCGGCATTGATATCACGTTCGATAACCTTGCCGGCTATTGTAAGCGCCATATCAGACAAATCGTTCTTTGCCTGATTGATAGCGGATTTACGCTCTATTTCAATCTTTTCGTTAGCACGCTCTATCAAAGCAGTTGCTTTATCCTGAGCGTCAGATATTATTTCATCAGAAGTGTTTTTTGCTGTTTTAACAGCAGTTTTTACAATCTCATCAGCCTCATCACGTGCATTATTGAGTTTAGCAGTGTACTGTGTTTTAAGTTCATCTGCTGTGCTACGTGCTTCTTCAGCTTCGTCATACATAGTTTTAATCTCGTTTTCGCGAGCCTCTAAAACAGACATAACGGGCTTGAACAAAAACTTTTTAATCAGCCACAGCAATATCAGCAGGTTGCCCCACTGCATTATAATTGTCCATACGTCTATACTTACAAATGGCATTTTTAAGCCTCCCGTTTTTATTACAGTAAGTTAATAAGTGGGTTAGCAAAGAGTAAAATCAGCGCTACTACAAGACCGTAAATACCAGTTGATTCTGCAACTGCACAACCAAACAGCATTGTTG
>JAZSLD010000151.1:0-2240 GCA_045535195.1 Clostridia bacterium
TTTTATTCTTCTTTTTTTATCAGTATATATAGGCACAATAGCCCCGTACCCACAACTATACAACAATCAGCAAAGTTGAACACGGGAAAGTCTATAAAAGTTGCCTGAATCATATCCACCACATAACCATAGCAAATTCTGTCTATCAGGTTGCCTACAGCACCTGCACCGATAAGCGCAGCAGACCATTTAAAAAGTTTGGACTGCGGTTTGGTTTTTATTATATACACACCCAACGCTATAAGCACCGCAACGGTTACTACAATAAAAATCCATCTGGCATTTTGCATTATGCCGAATGCCGCACCTCTGTTTTCAACATATGTCAGCGACAAAACTTTTGGTATCAGCACTACGCTGTCTACTGGTTTTAAAAGGTTTACCGTAAGAATTTTTGTTATGCGGTCAAGTATAATTAAGGCTATACACAGAGCAATCATCATGACAATTTCTCTATACCTTTCTTAACTCTGGCGATAGTTTCGTCTTTACCGAGGATAGCGGCTAAATCCACACCGCCGCCGGGAGTAAACGGCAGACCGCTTACAGCCACACGCAATGGCCAGAGGATAATTCCGTTTTTAACCTCTAACTTTTCGATAAGTTCAAAAAGTGCGTTATGGATATTATCCATAGTCCAGTCCTCTATCGCCTCTAAAACGGGCAGGATAGCCTTTAAAGATTCCAAAGAATTCTCGGGGTTGGTTTTCATTTTCTTGTGAGTGTAAAGTTCGTTATCATACTCGGGAAGTTCGTCTATGAATGTGAGCTGGTCAGCAATATCTGTAAACTTTTCAACCCTTGCGTGCAGAAGTGCGCAGATTGCATTCATATCAATATCTGTGCGTTTAACAGCCTCTTTAATGTAAGGCATAGCCTCTTTGGCAAAGTCATCTTCGCTCATTTTGCGGATATACTCGCCGTTCATCCACGAAAGTTTTTTCTCGTCAAATATAGCGGGAGATTTGCTGATGCCGCTTATGGAGAAGTTTTTGATAAGTTCGTCCATAGTAAATATTTCCTGCTCACCGCCTGGGCTCCAGCCGAGGAGCGCAACATAGTTTACTATAGCCTCTTTAAGATAACCTTTGTTAATAAAGTCCTCGTAAGATGCGTCGCCCTCACGTTTGCTGAGTTTTTTGCCTGAGTCTTTCATAACGGGCGAAACGTGAATATATTTGGGGATTTCCCAACCGAACGACTCGTAAATAAGGTTATATTTAGGTGTGCTTGAAAGATACTCGTTACCACGGATAACGTGGGTGATGTTCATCAGGTGGTCGTCTATAACATTTGCAAAGTTGTATGTGGGCAGACCGTCTGATTTTAAAAGTACGTTTTCGTCTAAGATTGCGTTATCTACTGTAATATCGCCAAAAATCTCGTCGTGGAAAGTGGTTTTTCCGTGCGGGTCAATCTTCTGGCGGATAACGTAGGGGATACCTGCGTCGATTTTTTCCTGAATTTCTTCTTTTGAAAGACCTTTGCAGTAGCCGTCGTATTTGGGGGTAATGCCCTTTGCGGCTTGTGCTTCTTTTAATTTGTCGAGCCTATCCTTATCACAGAAGCAGTAGTATGCGCCACCGAGTTCAACCAGTTTTTCGGCATACTCTTTGTAAAGACCTCTGCGCTCGCTCTGTATATACGGACCGTATTCGCCGCCAACGTCGGGACCTTCGTCATGGATAAGGCCTGTGTCTTTCATAGTTCTGTATATAAGGTCAACTGCACCCTCAACGTATCTTTCCTGGTCGGTATCCTCTATACGCAGTATAAAGTCGCCGTCCTCGTGCTTTGTGAGCAAGTATGCATACAAAGCAGTTCTAAGGTTGCCTATGTGCATATAACCCGTTGGGCTGGGCGCAAATCTTGTTCTTATTTTTCCACTCATGTTTTATCTCTCCTTATGCATTAACTGCTGCGATTGCTTTTGCAACTGCATCGGCAACTGTCAACTCTTCCATATTGCCCGATGCACGCTCTTTATATTCAACTATGCCGTCTGCGGCTTTTTTACCAACTGTAATTCTAAGCGGATAGCCGATTAAGTCTGCGTCTTTGAATTTAACGCCAACACGTTCGTTGCGGTCGTCTAAAACAGCCTCAACGCCGTTTGCGATAAGTTCGTTGTAGATTTTATCTGCAAGTTCAGCCTGAGCAGCGTCGTTTGAGTTTACGGGCACAACTGCCACGTGGAACGGAGCCACGCTCATAGGCCAGATAATGCCGTTTTCGTCGGA
>JAZSLD010000091.1:0-2033 GCA_045535195.1 Clostridia bacterium
AAAGGAGAAGATTATGAATAAATATATTGGTAACAGTATGCAACTTTACGGAGTTCAGGAGTATCGTCTTACAGGCGGCAAGGGCGACGGTATGAGAATGCTTTATGTAAGAAACGGAAAAGGTCTTGAATTTGAAATTTCACTCGACAGATGCGGCGATATTTCACGCCTTACGTTTAAAGGCGATAATTACGGATATTTTTCACCCTGTGGATATGTTGCACCACAGTATTATGATGGTAAAGGCGACGGATTTTTAAAATCATTTACTGCAGGATTTTTAACCACTTGCGGTCTTACTGCAGTTGGCTCGCCGTGTGTTGATAACGGCGAAGAACTTCCGCTTCACGGAACTGTATCGCACATACCTTGCGAAAATGTTTTGCATTATATCGAAAACGGCGAAATACATATAAAACTTACGATACGTGACGCTGCTCCGTTTGCGCATAAATATCTTTTAGAAAGAGAGTATATTTGTCCGCTTGATAAAAATGTTATTTATATGAAAGACACTATAACCAATATCGGCTTTGATGAAGGTCCTCTTGAAGTTCTGTATCATTGCAATATGGGCTATCCGTTGCTTTCTGAAAATGCGGTTGTTACTATCCATGCAACTGAAGTCGCTCCAAGAAATGATCACGCTGCAGAAGATATTGAAAACTGCCTTAATATGGAAAAACCACAGCATGGGTATGAAGAAAGATGCTATTATCATAAAATGTCAGGCGATACCTGTGTGTCAATATCAAACCCCGATATCGGCAAGGGACTTAATATTTCGTATAATGCCGATGTGCTTAAATACTTTACCGAATGGAAGATGATGGGCGAGGGCGAGTATGTACTCGGTTTAGAACCGGGTAACTGTACACCCGACGGCAGAGATGTTATGCGTGCCAACGGCGCACTTAAAATGCTTGCAGCAGAAGAAAGCGTAGAGTATGGCCTTTGCTTTGAGTTTACTGAGTAAGGAGAATTTTTATGAAAGCGCTTATAACAGGAGCAAGTTCAGGTCTTGGCTGGGATATGGCACATATCCTTTCTGAAAAAGGGTACGATATAATCGCTGTTGCCAGACGTCAGGATAAACTTGAACAGTTAAAAAAAGAATTAAAAACAAATGTTGAAATTTTGTGCTGTGATGTGTGTGATGTTGAGCAATGCAAAGCACTTGCCGACAGGGCAGATGAGGTTGATATTTTAATCAATAACGCCGGTTTTGGTGTGTTTGGCACTATTTGCGAAAACGACTTGGATAGTGAACTTGCCATGCTCGACACCAATATACGTGCGGTGCACATACTTACAAAACTTTTTGCACGTAAGTTCAAAGAGCGTAACAGTGGTTATATATTGAACGTGGCATCGCTTGCGGCGTTTTTTCCGGGCCCGCTTTTTGGTGCGTATTATGCTTCAAAAGCATACGTGCTGCGCCTTTCTCAGGCTTTGGCAGAGGAGTTGCGAAGCGAAAAAAGTAATGTAAAAATAAGCGTGCTTTGTCCGGGACCTGTCCATACGGGTTTTGCAGAGGTTGCTAAGGTGAACTTTGGCAAAGCAACGGAAAAAGGCGGCAAAAAGATTGTTCTTACAAGCCGTGATGTAGCAGAATATGCTATAGAAAAAATGTTTGCCGGCAAAGAGGTTATTATCCCCGGAGCACTTATGCGCATTGCTGTTTTCCTGCGTCATTTGTTGCCCGATAAATTGCTTGCAAAAATTGTGTACCTTATTCAAAGTAAAAAATGTGTGATAAAATGAAAAAAGGCGATGAATTGGTCACAACCAGATAAGGAAGTATTGTCCCCAAAACCGTCTTTTTGACGAATTTCTTCGTTAAAAAATGCCCATATCCGTCAGGATTATGTGCATTTTTTGCCTTGAACTTCATTCAAAAATTTCGATTTGGGGATGCAAAGCAGTTTTGAATATCAGATTTTAATATTTAGACGAAGAACAAAAAGTCCGTAATACTGTCGTATTACGGACTTTTTTGATGAAGTATAAATAAAAAATATGGCTTCAAAACC
>JAZSLD010000103.1:0-1686 GCA_045535195.1 Clostridia bacterium
GGGTCACGTTTTTATAATTTTGACATACAAACACCTCCCTAAAGCAAAATGCTTCAGGGTGGTTAATTAATAATATTTAATTTATTCTGTTACTTCCTCACGCGGTATTGATGGTGACACGGGGTAACCCTCAGGTCCGCTGATTTCATCATTATTTTCCTCTGTACCGGTTTCGCCGGTGGTGTTTTCGCCGTCGGGATTTTCGCCCTCTGCACTATTTTCTGCCTCTACCTCTTCGGGCGTTTTGCCGTGTTCGCCGCTGCAATAGGTGCGCGGTGCGTTATTTCTGTCGTAATACCTTGTTATTGCGGTGCTGTTACCCTCTTCGTCAAAGCAATCTTCTGTAGCAAGCAGTCCGGTTTCTGAGCATATGCTTACACCCGTCAAACCACTTGGACGGTTAAAATATTCACTCTTTAATCCCTGATGCGCTTTGGTCATAACCTTTCGCCACAGCGAAAGCGCAGGGTTAGACGAAAACGACGGCAACTGGCTATGGCTGTCGTATCCCACCCATACTGCACCTACATAATGTGGTGTGTATCCTACAAACCATCTGTCGGTATCGTTATCGGTAGTACCCGTTTTACCTGCAGTATCCATACCCGATATGCCCGAACCTGCCGCTGTACCGCTTGAAACTACGCCTTTAAGCAGTTCATTTACATAAAACGCAGTAGTCGACTTAAATGCGGTATTGCGCTTCTGCTCTTTAACAAGAACGGTTTTGCCGTAGTTATCCTCTACCCTTGTATAAAGAGTTGGCTCTATATACAACCCGTCATTCGGGAAAGTGGAGTATGCAGATGCCATTTCAAGCACTGTTACACCATTAGTAAGTCCGCCGAGTGCCAACGTGGCAAGTGCGCGGTCTGTATATGTTTTACCGTCACGCTTTTCACTTGAAATAAGCGTTGAGAAATTAAGACGGTTTGTCATATAATCAAACGATTTATCGATAGTGAGTTTCTGCAGTACCTTTACCGCAGGGATATTTGCAGATATATTAACTGCACTGCGCACGGTCATATCGCCATAAAAGCCGCTGTAGTGGTTTTTAGGCGACCATCCACCAATGGATATCGGCTCGTCTGTTACTATAGAATCCGGTGTTATAAGTCCTAAATCTATAGCGGGGGCGTATACAGAAAGCGGTTTGATTGTAGAGCCCGGCTGACGTGTGGACTGTGTGGCACGGTTTAAGCCACGGCTCAGGTTTTTTTCGCCTCTGCCGCCTATAATCGCTTTTACGTAGCCGGTATCCGGCTCGGTTATTACCATTGCAGCCTGAGGTTTTTCGCTTCCGCCGACCGAGGGGAAGTTAGAGTCGTTTTCAAAAACGTCCTCGGCATAGTTCTGAACGTCTTTATTAACGGTGGCATAAATTTTAAGACCGCCGTTATATATCATATTTACTGCTTCGTCTTCGGTATATTCATACTCCTGGCACAGGTCGTCTATAAGTTCTTCTACAATGGCGTCGGCAAAGTACGACTGGCTTGTACCGTTATTTGTATCGCCTTTTTCAAACTTGAGTTCTTCGGCAATGGCTTCGTCGTAATCTTCCTGAGAAATGTATTCAAGTTCAAGCATCTTACCAAGAACAACACGCTGTTTTTCTATATTTTTTTCTTTATTTTGAAACGGGTCATAAAGCGCAGGGTACTGCGTTATACCCGCAATAGA
>JAZSLD010000059.1:0-1817 GCA_045535195.1 Clostridia bacterium
ACTTTGTCAAAAACCCCCGAAATACGTCAGTATTACGGGGGTTTTGTTTCGCGTCTAAATATGAAAATCTGATGTTCAAAACTGCTTAAAGCACCCTGAAATCAAAATTTTTGAATGAAGTTCGAGGCAAAAAAGCGAGTAATCCTGACGGATTGCGGACTTTTTTAACGATGAAATTCGGCAAAAAGGTGATTTTCAGGGCATTACTTCCTTATTGCTATCGGCCTTTGCAGGGGTTTATTTTATCTTCATTTATTATTCGTAGTCGTTTTTGTTTGCACAGCCGATGATGCATTTAATAAGGCACGCAACCGTAGTTACTATAAGTGAGAAGAATGCCAGCAATGCGCCTGTGATGATTGCGCCTATCACGCTGGTAGCAGCAAATGTGATAGCCAAAAGAACGATTGATGTTAAAATTGCGCCAAGTATACCCACTAAAATCACGGATAGATTGTTACATACGCATCCGGATCTGCGTATAACGGGTGATACAGCCAGCAATATTGCCAGATACACTACAGCAACGCCTAAAACAACCCACAAAAATGCAGGAGCAACCGTTATAACTGCACTGAACTGCAGAAACGCCGTAATTATACCTATAATTATACTTGCAACGATGGCAAGACCTGCACAGTCACTTTTGCAAGTGCAACAGAAATTAGCCATATATTGTCACCTCCAATAATAATATATGCGCAAATCACCTGATGGGTGAAATATACATTCCAATAATTACATTTGAAATAGCGTTTGTATATATGTTAGTATATACAGGTGTCATTTTGACGAAAAAATACAGGAGGTAATGTGTAATGAAAAAGTTTATAGTTTCTGCATTAATTACAGTTCAGATAGTTATGACATTTGCAGCATCTGCCGCTACGCATACGGTTGTATCGGGCGACAGTATGTGGAAAATTGCCGTTAAATACGAGGTGGGATTAAGCGAACTTAAAGATGCTAATCCGCATATTGTAAATCCTGCTTTGATATATCCCGGTCAGGTTATAACAATTCCCGAAGCCGATTCCAAGGTAACGGAGTTTGAAAACGAGGTTATCCGCCTTGTTAACGAGATAAGAGTTAAAAACGGGTTAAACAAACTCACTGCGGATTGGCAACTTAGCCGAGTGGCAAGGTATAAATCTCAGGATATGAAAGATAATAAATATTTTTCACACACCAGCCCCGTGTACGGCTCACCGTTTAACATGATAAAAAATTTTGGTATATCGTATAGGGCGGCAGCCGAAAACATTGCAAAAGGGCAGAGTACACCTCAGGCGGTAGTTAATGCCTGGATGAACTCGTCAGGCCACCGTGCAAATATATTAAATGCTTCGTATAATAAAATCGGTGTAGGGTATGTTGCAAATGGTAACTACTGGACACAGATGTTTATAAAACAGTAATAAAAAACCCTCGCATTTGCGAGGGTTATTAATTTATTCTTCAAATAAAGGTGTTGAGAAATATCTTTCGGCGGTATCGGGCAGAACTGTTACTACCGTTTTGCCTTTGCCGAGTTTTTTGGCAAGTTTTATTGCTGCAGCCACATTGGTGCCGCCTGATATTCCGCACATAAGACCTTCGTGTTTTGCAAGGTCTTTAGAGGTTTGAATTGCCTCGTCATCGGTTATAATGCAAACATCGTCGTATATATCGCAGTTTAATATTTTAGGTATAATTCCGTCGCCTATACCCATCTGTATATGTGTGCCGATGCTTCCGCCTGATAAAATAGCGGCGTGTTCGGGCTCTATTGCCCATATTTCTATATCGGGGTTGTGCAAGTCGGATCGTAGCCATGT
>JAZSLD010000224.1:0-2260 GCA_045535195.1 Clostridia bacterium
TCCGACTTATATAAACCCGTTTACATTGGGGTCGGACTTGCTCATTTTTGCGGTAGGCTCCTGCAGACTCATAATTTTAGCGCCCGCTTTTGGTATAAACGGCTCGGGCACTTTAAATGTTTCGCCGAATGCGTTGTTAAAGCGGATTGCAATATCGCGTGCAAGTTCCAGATGTTGTTTCTGGTCTACACCTACAGGCACGAGATCCGTCTGGTAAAGCAAAATATCCGCCGCCATAAGCACAGGGTATGTAAAAAGACCTGCGTTTATGTTGGTTGCGTGCTTTGCTGATTTGTCCTTAAACTGAGTCATACGGCTGAGTTCGCCCATGTATGTGTTGCAGTTGAGTACCCATGCAAGTTCGGCATGTGCTGGTACGTGCGACTGGAAGAATACTAAATTCTCCTCACCGTCAATGCCACACGCTAAATATTGCGCTAAAAACTCCATACATCTTTTTCTAAGTTGCGCAGGCTCTTGACGAACAGTAATTGAGTGCATATCAACTACAGAAAAACAGCAGTTGTAGTCGTGCTGAAGTTCAACCCAGTTTTTAAGTGCACCGAGGTAGTTGCCAAGTGTTACACAGCCCGTTGGCTGAATACCTGAAAATATAATTTTTTTATCGTCCATTTTGGTAATACTCCTTGATTATTTTAATTCGTCTGCAAGTAACTCGCCTAAAACCTTAATTCCGGTGTCAATCTGCTCGTTTGTTGCGGTTGTAAAGTTTAAGCGGAAGCAGTTAGACGGTTTTGCAGCGTCTACCATAAAACTGTTACCAGGTACAAATGCTACTTTACGATCTATTGCTTTGCGCAAAAGTGCACCGGTATCTGTGCCCTCAGGAAGAGTTACCCATAAGAATATGCCGCCTTCAGGTCGTGTATATACTGCCTTTTCGGGGAAGTATTTATCCATTGCAGCAAGCATAGCATCGCATTTTTCTTTGCACGATGCACAACCTTTTGCGATATGTGCGTTCATATCATTCTGCTTCATAAAATCAGATATAATCATCTGCGATATAAGAGGTGTGTGTACGTCGTTTGCCTGTTTAACAACGATTATTCTGTCCATCAAATCCTCGTGACCTACAAGGAAACCTACACGCATACCGGGTGATAAGGTCTTCGAAAATGATCCCACATATATAACTCTGCCGTCTTTGTCCATAGATTTAATGGTTGGGAGTTCCTCACCATAGAAACGCAGTTCGCCATATGGGTTGTCCTCTAAAATGAGGCAGTCGTATTTTTTAGCCAGTTCCAGTAAGCCTTTGCGTTTTTCAAGCGACATTGTTATACCGGTGGGGTTCTGGAAAGTGGGAATAGTATATATAAGTTTGATTTTGCCTGTTTTTAATATTTCTTCTGCAGCGGCTAAATCCATACCGTCATTTTCTACGGGCACGCCATAAAGCGAAGCCTGATATGAACGCAGAGAATTAAGCGTACCTACAAATGTGGGGCTTTCCACAATCACGCCGTCGCCGGGGTTGAGCAAAGATTTTGCTGCAAGGTCAATACCCTGCTGTGCGCCGGTTGTAATAATAGTTATGTCGCACTCGCTGCCAATGCCCTGAGTTTTATTCTTTTCGGCAACCTGCTCGATTAAAGGAGCATAACCTTCGGTAATGCCGTATTTAAGAGCGAATGTGCCGTTGTTTTTTAATATATCTGCAGAAATTTCGGCAAGTATATCGGTAGGGTATACTTCGGGCGAGGGAATACCGCCTGCAAATGATATTACATCTGCCTGCCCCATAAGTTTAAACATCTCTCTTATGGCTGATGCCTCTAACGGGCGAACTCTTTCAGCCAAAGATTTTTTAATATCAATCATTTTATAAAGCCTCCAAATTTAAGTATCAAAATAACCTATCAACATATTATATCACGTGGCGCTCAAAAATGCAATAATTGACAGCAAAAAATACTTGCTCTTTTGAATAAAAAGTTCTTGACTTTACAAGAAAATGTTGCTATAATGATTAAGATCGAAACGGAGAGGTGGTCGAGTTGGTTTAAGGCGCAGCATTGGAAATGCTGTGTGCGTTAATAGCGCACCGTGGGTTCGAATCCCATCCTTTCCTGAAAGAAAAGAGGTATCCCATAAGGGATGCCTCTTTTATTATTTTGAGGGGATTCGAACCCTGCAGAGGGCGCGCGGCGTTAAAGACAACGCGAAGCGTTGCATAGCCGTGCGGTGCGCAGACCGGTACCGAAGCCGCAGGCTTGGGTGGCACTAACTCCTAATT
>JAZSLD010000005.1:0-7185 GCA_045535195.1 Clostridia bacterium
CCAACATAATAAATACCTCCATTTATATAAAAAATTTTAATTACTCTCTTGAGTCAACTCCGGATACATATACCATAGTCAGCATACATATGATATACGCCTGAAGAAAACTTGTAAACACATCAAAATATATTGACAGTATAGCAGGTAAACCTAACTGGAAAATTGGGATACTTGCTACAAACTCATTAGGTATCCAGCCGAGCACAAAACTACTCAATGCTGCCAATGCAGAATATAAAAGTGAAGTGATAACCATACCTGCGGCAATATTTCCAAAATGACGGAACGACATTGAAATAGGGTTTGCTATCTCCGAAACGAGATTCAAGGGCAGCATAAACGGTACGGGATCTAAAAAACCTTTAAGCCAACCACCTATTCCGTTTAAACGTATATTATTACCTTGTATCATTACAAATGCCAGCAGAGCCCATGCCAAAGTAGTGCTAAAATCAGCAGTAAGCGGACGAAGCCCCACAAGACTTGAAAGGCTGCCAATCATAGAAGTAGCAAAAAGTGCGGCTACATATGGCGCAAAAGACATATATCTGCGTCCCATAGTGTTTACTATCATATTATTAACCATAGACACAAGTTTTTCTGCAGCCAGTTGGCGTTTGGTTCTTGGAACAATTTCAAGTCCGCGCGTAAGCCATATACACAAAATGGTTACAACCGCCATTACAAGCCACGTGTCTACTACGGTTTCTGTGACATTTATATTAAGATACGGTATTGTAAACAGTATCTTAGGCCCCTCCAACGCTATCACCCGCCTTTTTATCCGATTTATTATTCCATTTCATTATTCCCTGAATAAAAGTAATTATAACTCTTGGAAACAGAAGCGGTATCACAGCAGCAACATAATTTATATATGGTGATTTTATTGCAAAAACAACTACTGCCCCTATAAAAGCCAGACGCAGTAGATAACTTATCCCCATATAACCGCCTGCTGCCTTACCTTTACCCAATGATTTAGAAACAGTCAGTGCCAAAAACACAAAATTAAAGCACGCACAGGCAATTCCCAATAAAGTGCCCCACACAACAGATAAATCGAATCTGCCAATCAGGAAAAACACCAAATCTGTTATAATTCCCAATATAAGTGAACCTGCAACAACCTGCAAAATGTTTTTCTTCATAAAAACCTCTTACATTTTTTTAATATTATTATGTTACTAACAAGATGTTTTATTTCATATCTAATGCATTTTTGTTATTTGCCTTTTGTTTCACAGTAAATACATCTGTATTCACGATTTTCTTTATTGGTAAGATTAAAAATATGCGGAAGTTCCTGTTCAGTAGAACTTATGCAACGAGGATTTTTGCAATAGATAACATTTACCAGTTTTTCAGGCAATGTCATCTTCTTTTTTTCAACTAAAACACCGTCGCGGATAATATCTACAGTTGCACTCGGCGAAACAAATCCCAATATATCCATATCAAGATCGATTTTAGCATCAACTTTGATGATGTCTTTCTTACCCATTTTATTGCTGGAAGCATTTTTTATAATCGCCACAGAGCAGCCTAAAGTATCGAGTTTTAAAAGGTTATAAATCTCCATACCCTTACCTGCTTCTATGTGGTCAATAACGATTCCGTTCTTGATAGAATCTATATTCACTTACTCCACCTCCAGCAGTTTTAAAATTAAAGCCATTCTGATGTATTTACCATTAAGCGCCTGCCTGAAATAGCACGCACGTGGGTCGTTATCCACAGCAACACTTATTTCGTTAACTCTTGGCAACGGATGCATAATGGATAAATCTTTTTTTGCATACTCCAGTTTTTCGGGAGTTAAAACATAACTGTCTTTAAGACGAAGATAATCTTCTTCGTTAAAGAAACGCTCCCTTTGATCACGTGTCATATACAAAATTTCAAGTTCGGGCAGTACACTCATCAAATCTGTTGTCTGCTCATATTCCAAACCGTTTTCTTTGATAGCGTTTTTAACATAACCTGGAACTTTAAGTTCTTCAGGTGATATAAGCACAAATTTAATACCCTCGTATCGAGTGAGCGCTGATATAAGAGAATGTACAGTTCTGCCGAATTTAAGGTCGCCGCAAAGTCCTACTGTTAGATTGTCAAATCTGCCCTTTTCACGGTGAATTGTTAAAAGGTCGGTAAGAGTTTGCGTAGGATGATTATGACCGCCGTCGCCTGCGTTTATAACAGGTACGGTGCTGTTCATAGATGCAACCATCGGTGCTCCTTCTTTAGGGTGACGCATCGCTATAATATCTGCGTAGCAAGATATAACTTTAGCAGTATCTGCCACACTCTCACCTTTTGAAGCTGAACTCGAAGCAGAATCTGACATCGAAAGTACATTTCCGCCAAGTTCATACATAGCAGCCTCAAAACTGAGTCTTGTGCGTGTTGACGGTTCAAAAAAGAGTGTTGCCAGTTTCTTTCCGTCACACTTATGTGCGTATTTTTGCGGATTTGATATTATATCTTCGGAAACCAATACAAGTTCTGAAATTTCCTCTTTTGATAAATCTTTAATATCAATTACGCTTCTCATTTTGCCACCTCAATCCAACTTTCGTCAGACGGATTATTTCTGAATGCTATCAAACGTGCGATATCTTCCTGACGGATATAACCTTCCTCAGCAGCAGCCTCGGCAATAACATCAAAATCTGTTAAACTGATGTTTTTAACATCTGCAGCGGCGAGTCTGTCAAGACCTTTCTGCATACCATAAGTAAATATTGATGCAATACCTAAAACTTCGGCACCTGCCTCACGCAGAATTTCAACTACTTCTATAACGCTTCCGCCGGTTGAGATAAGGTCCTCTATAACAACAACTTTCTGTCCGGGAATAAGTTTACCCTCTATCTGATTTTTTCTGCCGTGGTCTTTGGCACCGCTACGCACATATCCCATAGGAAGACCAAGTATATGTGCTGTGATTGCAGCATGTGCGATACCTGCTGTTGAAGTGCCCATAAGCACTTCGGCATCGGGATAGTTTTCTTTTATAGTCTGTGCCAAACCATTTTCTACATCGCTGCGAACTTCAATATCGCTTAATGTTAAACGGTTATCACAGTAAACAGGACTTTTAATGCCGCTTGCCCATGTAAAGGGCTCTTCGGGTCTGAAAAACACTGCTTTAATCTTTAACAAATCTTTTGCAATTTTCTTTTTCATGTTAATATATCCTCCTTAAAATCAGTCAACAAATTCTGCAACACATCTTTTATATGCGGCAACGGGATCATCAGCAGCAGTAATAGGTCTGCCAACAACTATATAGTCAGAACCTATCTTTTTGGCCTGTTCAGGAGTCATTACTCTTACCTGATCACCAACATCACCGTCTGCAAAACGAACACCTGGTGTAACAGTAATAAAGTTATCCCCGCAGGTTTTATGAACTTTCTCAGCCTCAAGCGGAGAGCATACTACGCCGTCAAGCCCTGCAACTGATGCATTTTTTGCATAGTGCATAACAACTTCGTCTATTGGTGCGTCAATCAAAAGGTCGTTTTTCATTCTTTCTTCGCTTGTTGAAGTAAGTTGCGTAACAGCAATAAGTATAGGTCTGCTGCCATCGGGACGTGTAAGTCCTTCAAGAGCCGCCTTCATCATATCAATAGTTCCTGATGCGTGCAGGTTTGTCATATCAACATCAAGTTTCGACAAAACTGCCATAGATTTTTTTACGGTATTGGGAATGTCGTGGAGTTTTAAATCAAGGAATATTTTATGTCCTCTTTTTTTAATCTCACGTACAATCTCAGGACCTGCTGCATAAAAAAGTTCCATACCGATTTTAACAAACGGTTTTTCGTCTGTAAACAAATCCAAAAACTTAAACACATCTTCTTTGCTGGCAAAATCGCAAGCAACAATCACATCTTTACCCATTAATGAGCACCTCCGATTATATCTGATAATTTTTCTATTCCGTATTTTTTCATAGCGGCAGGCAAATTTTCTATAATCTCTTTGCAGGCAAACGGATTAACAAGGTTTGCCGCACCCACCTGAACGGCAGTAGCGCCGGCAAGCATCATTTCGATAACATCATCAGCGCTTGACACTCCCCCCATACCAATAACGGGGATTTTAACGGCTTCATATACCTGATATACCATTCTAACCGCAACGGGGAAAATAGCAGGGCCTGAAAAACCGCCCATTTTATTTGCTACAACACACTTTTTAGTTTTTAAATCAATTCGCATACCAAGCAATGTGTTAATAAGGCTGATACCATCTGCACCTGCCTCCTCACACGCTTTTGCAACAGATGCAATATCTGCAACATTAGGTGAAAGTTTAATATAAACCGGTTTTGTGGTAACTGCCTTAACTGCTTTTGTTACCTCTGCAGCCGCTTCGGGAGTTGTACCGAAACTCATTCCGCCGCCATGAACATTGGGGCAAGAGATATTAACTTCTATCCACCCTACTTGCTCTGCATCATTTATTTTCTGGCAAGTATATACATACTCATCAATCGAAAATCCCGATACATTAGCCATAACAGGCTTTGAAAAATATTCTTTAAGTTCTTTAAGTTCGTGATTTACAACATGTTCAACACCGGGGTTTTGCAATCCTACAGAGTTTATCATACCCATAGAACATTCAGCAATTCTCGGTGTAGGATTTCCAAAGCGAGGGTCTTTTGTAGTACCCTTAAATGAGAATGTGCCAAGGCAGTTAATGTCGTACAGTTCAGCAAATTCTTTACCAAATCCAAATGTACCGCTGGCAGGGATAACGGGGTTATCAAGAGTAATACCGCTAAGAGTTACTTTTGTATCTACCATATTATCTCCTCCATTTCAAGCACAGGTCCGTCTTTGCAAATGCGTTTATTACCGTATTTAGTTTCACAAGAACACCCCATACACGCACCAAAGCCACAGCCCATACGTTCTTCAAAACTGAACTGACCTGATGTTTTTGCAGTAGAGGCTACCGCTTTAAACATTGGCATAGGACCCCATGTGTAAAAATATGTGTAATCAAGATTTTTAGTAACATCAGTAACGAATCCTTTTGTTCCGTTAGTACCGTCGGCGGTAGTTATATAAACTTCTGCCCCCAACGCCTTAAATTCGCTTTCATAATATACATCTTTTGCGCTGTTAAAACCGTTTACAACAATTGGTTTTTTACCTTCTGCTATAAGTTTCCTGCAAAGATTATACATAGGCGCAACACCCATACCGCCGCCAATAAGAAGTGGTCTGTCGCCACTTTTGGAAGTATCAAAACCATTACCTAAACCAACAAGCAAGTCAAGGACAGCGCCTTTTCTAATATTGCTCATTGCTTCTGTGCCGTTGCCGACAACTTTATAAATAAGTGTTATTCCATCGCTGTCATAATCGCAAACAGAAATTGGACGACGCAGATAAAAGCCGTCTACCTTGATATTTACAAACTGACCGGGTTTTGTTATAGCAGATGTATTGCCCAAAAGACGCATTTCATAAACATCATCAGCGATGTTTTCATTTTTATCTACAGTAAAAAATTCCTGTATATATTTTTCTTCAATCGACATTTTAAACTCCTTATGCATCAATAGTAGATATGCAGATTGTTATTTCCTCTAAAACATCAAGCAGTACCGAAACAGTATCAAGTGCAGTAAACACATTTACGTTATTTTCAGTAGCAAGTTTTCTTATTTCATGACCGTCCCTTGTGTTATTACCGGACGCATTTATATCACTTGTATTAATGATATAAGCAAGCATACCGCTACGGATAGCATCGGGGATTTCGTCACTGCCGTCGCTGAGTTTTTTCATAACGTGTGTACGGATACCATTTTTAATCAGGTAATCAGCAGTACCTTTTGTACCGCAGATATTAAAGCCAAGATTATAAAATCTTCTGATAAGAGGAAGTGCTTCCGCTTTGTCTTCATCTGCTATTGTAGCAAATACTGTGCCGTAGTTAAGCACCTTCATACCTGACGCCTGAAGCGCTTTATACAATGCCCGATTAAGTTTATCGTCATAGCCGATAGCCTCACCGGTAGACTTCATTTCAGGTGAAAGGTATGCGTCAAGACCTCTTATTTTATTGAACGAGAATACGGGTACTTTTACATACCAGCGTTTTTTCTCTTCAGGATAAATTTCTGTTATTCCCTGCTCTTTAAGACTCTTACCCATAATTACCTCTGTTGCAATATCTGCAAGAGAGTATCCGGTAGATTTAGAGAGGAAAGGTACAGTTCTTGAAGACCTCGGGTTAACCTCTATAATATAAACATCATCGTTTTTATCTACGATAAACTGAATATTATAAAGACCTACAATGCCAATACCAAGACCAAGTTTTTGTGCATAGTCAATTATTGTTTCTTTAACTTTATCCGAGATGCTGAAAGCAGGATAAACGCTGATTGAGTCACCGCTGTGAACACCGGTACGTTCAACAAGTTCCATAATGCCGGGAACAAATACATCTTTGCCATCGCAGATAGCGTCAATTTCGACTTCCTTACCGATGATATATTTATCAACAAGTACAGGCTTGTCTTCGTCAATTTCAACGGCAGTTTTAAGATAATGACGGAGTTGCTCTTCGTTAGCAACAATCTGCATTGCTCTGCCGCCAAGTACGAAACTGGGACGAACCAACACAGGATAACCAATTTCTGCTGCCGCAGCAACACCATCCTCTATTTTTGTAACAGCTTTTCCTGCAGGACGTGGAATATTAAGAGTGTTGAGGATATCTTCAAACATCTCACGATTTTCGGCACGGTCTATAGCATCACAGTCTGTACCGATAATTTTCACGCCACGTTCATAAAGCGGATTTGCAAGGTTAATTGCAGTCTGTCCGCCAAGTGTTGCTATAACACCGTCAGGACTTTCAAGTTCTATAATGTTCATTACATCTTCAGGTGTAAGCGGTTCGAAGTAGAGTTTATCCGCAGTTGTGTAGTCTGTGGAAACTGTTTCAGGGTTATTGTTTATAATAATAGCCTCGTAACCGGAGTTTTTGATAGTTGTTACTGCGTGAACAGTTGAATAGTCAAATTCTACACCCTGACCGATTCTGATGGGACCTGCGCCTAAAACGATTATCTTCTTTTTATCAGACACAACTGACTGATTTTCGCCGGTGTATGTTGAGTAAAAATAAGGTATATATGCGTTTGTA
>JAZSLD010000130.1:0-6546 GCA_045535195.1 Clostridia bacterium
AGCCATGTCGTTCTGTGAGCCAAGGAGTTGTAGTTAACACTTGTCTTCCTAAGACCGCTTGGCCTCCGACTTATCATTTAAAAGTGCAAGAGCAGCAGTTGTGCCGTGTGCGCCGCATTTTTCGATGCCCATTTCCTCTAATATATATGCCACACTGTCGCCAACAGCAGGTGTAGGGGCAAGCGACAAATCTACTATGCCAAAAGGTACGTTTAAACGTCTTGATGCTTCCTGGGCAACAAGTTGTCCCATACGGGTGATTTTAAACGCTGTCTTTTTAATGGTATTTGCAACTACGCCGAAGTCTTCGCCTTTTACTTTTTCCAAAGCGCATTTAACAACACCGGGGCCGCTTACACCAACGTGGATAACGCTGTCGGGTTCGCCCACACCGTGAAATGCACCCGCCATAAACGGATTATCCTCAACTGCATTTGCAAATACAACGAGTTTGGCACAGCCAAAGCCGTCTGTTGAAGCAGTTAAGTCGGCTGTTTTTTTAATAATTTTGCCCATCTGTTTAACGGCGTCCATATTGATACCCGCTTTAGTTGAGCCTACATTTACAGACGAGCAAACACGCTCGGTAGTAGCGAGTGCCTCCGGAATAGAGTCTATAAGTATATGGTCGCCTTTTGTATAGCCTTTCTGCACAAGTGCAGAAAAACCGCCGATAAAGTTTACACCTGTTTCTTTAGCGGCTTTATCAAGTGCTTTTGCTATGCACACATAGTCTTTGGCATCGGTTGCACCCCCTACTATAGATATAGGGGTTACAGAAATACGTTTATTAATAATGGGAATACCGTAATCTTTTTCAATATCTTCGCCCGTTTTAACCAGGTCTTTTGCTGTACGGGTGATTTTATCATAGATATTATCACAGGTTTTTTGTGCGCTTGCGTCTATGCAGTCAAGAAGAGAAATACCCATCGTGATAGTTCTTATATCAAGATTTTCTTCGTCGAGCATTTTTTTTGTTTCTAAAACTTCAAACTGATTAATCAAGATGAGCCCCCCTTAAATTCTGTGCATTGAATTGAAAATATCCTCGTGCTGAATTCGTATTTCAACACCTAATTCTGTTCCGGTAGCGGTAAGATTTTCTCTTATAGCGGATATATCCATATCGCTTTTTGAAATGTCAACAATCATCATCATTGTAAACATATCCTGAAGAATTGTCTGTGTAATATCAAGAACATTTACACTGCACTCTGCCAGTGTATTTGTAACTTTAGCGATTATACCTACTTTATCTTTACCTATTACGGTGATTATTGCTTTTTCCATTTAAAAATACCTCTCTTAATTATAATTTTATTTTACGCAATTTTAGCGCATTGGTAACAACAGACACACTGCTGAACGCCATAGCCGCTGCGGCAATCATCGGATTTAAAAGTATTCCGAGTGGAGCAAACAAAACTCCTGCCGCCACAGGGATCAGCAACGTATTGTATACAAATGCAAAGAACAGATTTTGTTTTATGTTTGTAAGTGTTGCATTGCTTAATTTTATAGCCTGAATAATGTCTGCCAAGTCATTTTTCATAATAACAATATCGGCAGATTCCATTGCAATTTCTGTAGCAGAGCCAACAGATATGCCTACATCGGCTGTAGTTATTGCAACAGAGTCGTTAATGCCGTCGCCTATCATGGCAACCATCTGACCGCTTTCCTGAAATTGAGTGATTTTATCGGCTTTCTGGTCCGGCAGAACTTCGTATATAACGTCATCGGCACCGAGTTCTTTAGCAACGGCTTTTGCCACATATTTATTATCGCCCGTTAAAACAACCGTTTTTTTGCCCATGGAATGTAAATCAGCAATCACTTTTTTTGCTTCGGGCTTAACACAATCCATAGCGGCAATTACGCCTGCAAAAGTTCCGTCTATTGCAACCAATACGGGCGTTTTTCCGTCATTTGCAAGATTGTCTATAACATCAGCATCTGTTATTTCTACTCCGTTATCGCCAAGCAAGGCGGCATTACCCAAAAGAATGTTTTTTTCGCCAACTTGCGCTGTAATACCTTTACCCACAACAGCCTCAAATGACGAAACTTCGTATTGCTCAACTTTTTCGTCATCAAATAGCGCAACAATGGCATCACTTAACGGATGCTCTGAAACTTTTTCTGCGGCAACTGCATAAGATACAACCTGATCTCGTGCAAATCCGTTTGCAGTGATTATATCCGTCACCTTAGGTTTACCCTCTGTTAAAGTTCCGGTTTTATCAAAAACAACAGTATCTACTTTATGAAGAATTTCAAGCGCTGACGAGTCTTTAACAAGCACGCCCATAGATGCTGCTCTGCCTACGGACACAATAACCGCCGTAGGTGTTGCAAGACCTAACGCACACGGGCAGGCAATAACCATTACCGATATAAATATGTTTATTGAAAATGCAAAATCACGGCTTACTATAAGCCATATGAGTGACGATAAAAGTGCTATACTTATAACCGCCGGAACAAAATAACCTGATATTGTATCGGCAAGTTTGGCTATTTTAGGTTTAGAGCCGCTTGCAGCCTCTACCATACGTGTTATCTGTGAAAGCAAAGTTGCGCCCGAAACCTCTGTTGCTTTAATTTTAAGGTATCCGTATTTATTAATGCAACCTGCAAAAACCTTATCACCAACAGTTTTTTCTATCGGTACACTTTCACCTGTAAGCATAGATTCATCAACGGTGCTTGTCCCCTCTGAAACTATTCCGTCCACGCCGATTTTTTCGCCGGGGGCTATCAATACAATATCGCCCATTATAATCTGTTCAACGGCCAGTTCAATCTGCTCACCATCACGTATAACAACCGCTTTTTTCGGTGCAAGGTCAATAAGTTTTAAAATTGCATTGTTGGTTTTAAGTTTTGAGCGTGATTCTAAAAATCTGCCCATAAGAATAAGTGTAATGATAACACCAACTGATTCAAAATAAAGATTGTGAACATTACTTGTGTGGTTGGAATTTAATATTAAATCCAATGTTAAAACCACTCCGTATATAAATGCAGCCGACGTTCCGGTGGCAACAAGCGTATCCATATTAGGTTTAAGTTTTACAAGATTTGCAAAACCGAGTGTGTAAAATTTGTACCCTGCCACCATACTTCCTACAGAAAGAATTAACTGCACAAACGCAAAATTCAAAGCATTGGTTTGTGGGTTAATAATTTGTGGTAAAGGCATACCTACCATATGCCCCATAGATATATAAAACAGAGGCAGCGTAAATATTAACGAGAATATAAATTTGCTCCATATTACTGCAGACTGTTTTTGGCGGTCTTCGTAATTTTCTTTAAAACTGTCGGTATTTGCACCGTAGCCGGCTTTTTCAATAGCGGCTATTATTATATCTAAGTTCGTGACATTTTCGTAATATTCTACAGTTAATTTTGAAGATGCCAGATTAACAGACGCCAAAGCCACTCCATCTAAAGCAGAAACAGTTTTTTCTACATTACCTGCACATACGGCGCAAGACATACCCGTTACCGTAAGTTGATTTTTAATCATTGTTTTTCTCTCCCGTTGCATCTGCTGCGTACAACCTCATAAATCATAAGTGCACCTGCTACAGATGCGTTTAAAGATGTTATCTCTCCAAACATAGGAATCTTAACAAGAAAATCACATTTTTCTTTAACTATTCTTGAAATACCCTCACCTTCGCTGCCGACAACTATTGCCACACCGCCCGAAAAATCGTGAGTGTAGATAGTGTTTTCGCCATCCATATCGGCACCGACAACCCAGATATTTTCTTTTTTGAGTTTATCTATGGTATTTGCTATGTTAGACACCTTTGCAACAGGTGTAAACTCTACTGCGCCTGCAGAGGTTTTGGCAACAACAGAATTTAAACCTACACTTCTGCGTTTTGGTATAATTATACCGTGAGCGCCTGCTGCATTGGCAGTTCTAAGAAGCGAGCCAAGGTTATGCGGGTCGGTAATTTCATCAGCAATAACGATAAACGGCTGCTCACCCCTGTCTTTAGCAGATTGCAGGATATCCTCTACCGAAACATACTGGGCAGCAGCGGCATATGCAACTATGCCCTGATGGTTTTTGGTATTGCTCAAAGAATCAAGTTTTGCCCTGTCTGCCTCCTGAATTACAATACCTTTTTTTCTGGCATCGGAAATAATTTTAATTATAGAGCCGTTTCTCTCGCCCTTGGCAACTATGATTTTATCGATTTCTCTACCTGATTTAAGTGCTTCGGCAATCGGGTTTCTGCCTTCAATAATATCAGTATTTAAAATGTTTTTTTCTTCTCTTGACATAAAAAATCCTCAATAAATAAGTCTATTATTTCAAAACAAGGCATAAGAAAGCAGGTGCTCTCCTATGCCTGATTGTTTGTTTAAATTACGCAATATGGAATTTATCGTGAATTACTGCAACTGCTTTTTCTGCGTTTTTCTGATTAACAAGAACAGAAACTTTAATTTCGCTTGTTGAAATCATATGAATATTGATGTTGGCATCAGCAAGTGCCTCGAACATCTTTGCAGCAACGCCTGGGTTATTAACCATACCTGCGCCTACAATAGACACTTTTGAAACTTCGCTTGTTGCTTTAATATCTTCAAAACCGATGATATCTTTATTTGCATTAAGCAAGTCTATAGCCGCATCTAAGTTGCTTTCAGTTACTGTGAAACTGATGTCTTTTTTACCCTCTCTGCCGATTGACTGCAGAATGATATCTACATTTACATGATTTTTAGCAAGCAATGAGAAAATTTTGAATGCCACGCCGGGCTCATCTTTAATATTTACAAGTGCTATACGTGCCACGTCGTTATCGCGTGCTACACCTCTTACGTCTAATTTTTCCACTCTTTCTACCTCCTTAACAACTGTACCTTCATTTTTATTAAGACTTGAACGAACTACCATATTAACGCCGTACTTCTTAGCCATTTCAACAGAACGGTTATGCAAAACATTCGCACCGAGTGATGCAAGTTCGAGCATTTCGTCATACGAAATATCTTCAAGTTTCTTTGCATTGGGAACTATTCTCGGGTCAGCGGTATATACACCGTCAACGTCTGTATATATCTCGCAAAGGTCTGCCCTGAGTGCTGCCGCTATTGCAACTGCAGATGTATCAGAACCGCCTCTTCCAAGTGTTGTAATATCGTCGTATTTGTTTATACCCTGGAAACCTGCGATAATAACAATATTGTTGCTGTCAAGTTCTTTTTTAACTCTTTCGCTCTGGATAACATCGATTTTAGCAGTTCCGTAATTGCTGTTGGTTTTAAAACCTGCCTGCCATCCGGTAAGTGATACGGCATTGTAACCCAGTTTCTGGATTGCCATTGCTAAAAGTGCTACTGAAATCTGCTCGCCTGATGATAAGAGCATATCCATTTCGCGCTTTGAGCCTTTTGGATTGATTTCCATTGCTTTTTCGATTAAATCGTCGGTTGTGTCACCCTGCGCAGAAACTACTACTACTACAGAATTGCCTGCTTTGTATGTTTCTACGATTCGGTTGGCAACGTTCATAACACGTTCAGCGTTCGCTACAGATGAACCACCGAATTTCTGTACTATTAAACTCAACTAACACGCCTCCTAAAATAAAATTACTATATAAAACAATTTTAATCAATTGTTTGTATGCATTTATTCAATAACTTTTACACCATCATTATCTGCTTTTAGCATAGTGAGGTTCCAGTCACGAAGTTTTCCGCCTGTTGCACGGACAATCTTATTTTTAAATACAGTTTCATCGCCATTAATAAGTGCCATTACAGTTGGTCCTGCACCGCTTAAATAGCAAGCGGCAGCACCTGACCTACGGCAAAGACGCATAACATAATCAGCATCTTTTATATGCGATATTCTATATCCCTGATGAAGTCTGTCTTTAACACCTGCACCGATATCTTTTAAATCACCTTTCATAAACGAGGCGGCAACAAATGCGGCACGCCCTACATTATACACAGCATTTTTATGTGATACATAGTGCGGAAGAACATTTCTGGATTTTTTTGTTTGAAAATAAAAATCAGGTATCATTGCACCAAAGGTAATATCTTGCGACACATCTGTTTTGATATAGCGGACCTTATCTCCGTCACGAAACGAAACTACAAATCCACCTAAAAGCGCCGGCGCAACATTATCGGGGTGGCCTTCAATATCGCAAGCAATATTTAAAAGTTCGTCAACAGATAGCGGATTTCCAAGAATATGATTTGCACCGGCAAGACCTGATACAATTCCGGCAGAACTGCTGCCAAGGCCACGTGTTATGGGAATAGCGTTATTTATGGTGATACGGTATCCGCCAAATTTTTTGCCTGCTTTTGCAAATACTCTGTTCATAGCAGCATAAACATAGTTATTTTCATCCGTGGGCAAAAAACGTCTGCTATCATCAAGCACAACAACCTCAACGCCTTTTGCATCAATCTGCTCAATGCAAACCTCGTTATACATGTTAAGCGCCACACCCATACAGTCAAAACCGGGACCCATATTTGCCGACGATG
>JAZSLD010000156.1:0-3467 GCA_045535195.1 Clostridia bacterium
TGCCAATTCTTCCATAGGTCGACCTTTAAAAACCGCATACCAAAAAGTTTAGTAAAAAACGACATTAACCTTTGACGGATTAATGTCGTTTTTAATTATTATAATTCTTCTATTTCTGTAAGTTTATAAGAAAGCGTCATAAGCGAATCGCTTAAATGAACATTCTCTACCGCCACTCCATCAGGAAGATGCAGTTCGCCGTAAGAAAAGTTCCATATTCCCTTAACACCGAGGGAAACCAACCTGTTAGCCTCTGCCTCAACTGCGCTCTTTGGCAACGCAAGTATAGCAATGTCGGGCTTGCTCTCTTTAACAAAATCGTCCATTGCGGCAGAACTCTGCACCGCAATGCCGTTTATCTCTTTGCCGACGAGGTTTTCATCGGCATCGAAAATTCCAACAAGGTTAAACCCTCTTTTGCGGAAGTTACTGTGCTTTGCAAGAGCCTTACCAAGGTTACCTGCACCTACAATAATAGTTTTATAACCTCTGTCAAGACCGAGGATATTTGCAATCTGCTTATGCAGTTCGGCAACATTGTAGCCATAGCCTTGCTGACCAAATCCGCCGAAACAGTTTAAATCCTGACGTATCTGCGATGCCGTAACTCCCATAAGCGTGCTTAAATCTTTAGACGATATGCGTGCAACGCCTCTTCCTAAAAGTTCGCCGAGATATCTGTAATATCTGGGCAGACGTTTAATAACCACAGGTGAAACACTTTTCTCTTTCACTCTTTTATCCACCTTAATCTATATATTTTACAAATTACATATCCGCCTTGATTGTGTCCATGATGTAGTCTGCAAATTCTGCGCCTGTTGCACCGGTATCACGACCTGTGATAACGAGTTTCTTTTCCTCGTACATACATTTATCAAGCGCACGCTCTAAGCGTTTTGCGGCGTCTACTTCGCCGATGTGCTCAAGCAACATAACGTCTGCACGGATAATTGAGCAGGGGTCTGCATATTTATCTCTGCCCTCGGCAACCATTCTGGGTGCGCTGCCGTGGATAGCCTCAAACATAGCGTATCTTTTACCTATGTTTGCGCTGCCTGCAGTACCTACACCGCCCTGGAACTCTGCAGCCTCGTCGGTTAAGATGTCGCCGTAGAGGTTAGGCAGAACAAGCACCTGGAACTGTGTGCGGCGTTTTTCGTCAACGAGTTTTGCGGTCATAATGTCTATGTACCAGTCGTCAAATTCAATTTCGGGATATTCTTTGGCAATATCTTTGCAGATGCCGAGGAACTTACCGTCGGTAGTTTTAACTACGTTCGCTTTTGTTACAGCAGTAACTTTTGTTTTGCCTGTTTTTTTAGTATATTTAAATGCTGCACGGGCAATTCTTTCAGTACCTTCTGTAGTGGTAACGCAGAAGTCCATAGCGAGGTCGTCATTTATATGGATACCCTTACTGCCGATAGCGTATGAACCCTCTGTATTTTCGCGGTAGAAAGTCCAGTCGATACCCTGCTCAGGCACTTTAACGGGACGCACGTTAGCAAAAAGGTCGAGTTCTTTTCTCATAGCAACATTGGCACTTTCAATGTTTGGCCATGGATCGCCTGCACGAGGTGTAGTTGTTGGGCCTTTTAAGATAACGTGGCATGCTTTAAGTTCTGCCAGAACGTCGTCTGGAATAGCCTTGTTTGCAGCAACACGGTTTTCAATAGTAAGACCGTCAATAACTTTAAACTCAACTTTGCCTGCTTTAACTTTGTCAGCAAGTAAAAACTCTAAAATTCTGTGAGCCTCGTGTGTGATGGCTGGGCCTATGCCGTCGCCGCCGCATACGCCGATGATGAGTTTGTCGAGTTTAGAATAATCGATAAACTCCTTTGTTTCGTTCATTCTGTCAACACGGTCAAGTTGCTCGTTGATAAGTGCAGCAAACTTGTCTGTTGCGTTTTTGATAATTGCTTCTCTGTTCATTGGTGCATTACTCCTTTATCTAAAATTATTTAATATTGAACAATTTTTTTGCGTTATCGCTTGTTATCTTCGCTATATGTTCAGCGCTCACGCCACGCAGGTCGGCAATTTTTTCCGCCACGTTTTTAACGTATACCGAGCAGTTGCGCTTTCCTCTGTGCGGCTCTGGTGCCATATAGGGGCAGTCTGTTTCGATTAAAAGTCTGTCCTCGGGCACGATTTTGGCAACCTCGGGAAGTGACTTTGAATTTTTAAACGTCACGGGCCCTGCAAAGGAAATATGGTAGCCTAAGTCAAGATAAATCTTGGCCGTTTCAACACTGCCCGAAAAGCAATGGATAATTCCGCCGTGGATTTTGCTCTCTTTACAAATTTTAATTGTATCTTCGGTTGCATCACGGCTGTGGATAATAACGGGCAAGTGTAAATCGTAAGCCAGTTTCATCTGCTTTTTAAACCAGTAACGCTGAGCCTCTCTTGGAGAGTTGTCGTAGTAATAGTCAAGACCAATCTCGCCGATTGCCACAACCTTTTTGTGTTTGGAAAGGTTTGCAATTTCTAAAAGGTCTGCGTCTTGCATATCTTTAACCTCGTGCGGGTGAACACCCACAGCGGCATAGATAAAATCGTACTTTTCGGCAAGTGCAACCGACTTTTTGCTCGTTTTTATATCCGAGCCGATATTGGTTATATTGGAAATGCCGTTTTCGGCAAGGGATAAAAGTGCCTCGTGACGGTCGTCGTCAAAACGGCGGTCGTCGTAGTGGGCGTGCGAATCAAAATACATTTGTTTCTCCTGAAAAATTTTTGTTGTGTGGCAACGCGCATAAACGACCAATGTTATTTTTTTCGCATAAATATACTCAGGCGAAAAAAATAACATTGGTTGTTAAATCAAGAATCAAGGCCACAAAAGTGTTTTTCCGCCAATTAAGTGGAAATGCATATGGAAAACCGTCTGTCCTGCGTTTTCACCGCAGTTGTTTACAATACGGAAACCGCTTTTTTCTATGCCCATAATCTCGGCAATTTTTTTAGCGGTGTTGAAGATGTGCGCTACAACGGGTGCGTTTTCTTCGGTGATTTCCATAGCAGAGGCAATGTGCTCCTTAGGGATAATCAGCACGTGCACGGGTGCAACGGGGTTTATGTCTTTAAATGCGAAAATCTTATCGTCTTCGTAAACAACTTCGGACGGGATTTCGCCTTTTATTATTTTACAAAAAATGCAGTTATCCATTTTTATCTTCCTTTCATTGAAGCGATGTGGAAATTATCATTTTGTATTGCGGCTACGAAGCTATTTTGGGTTATGGTTTTTAAAGTCGACCTATGGAAGAATTTGTTCAATTCTGTAATCAGTCGACAAGGGGTAAGTGACACCCCAAATCTTTGATTTGGCTGGTGGAACTTATGCATGCGAGCAAAGCGAGTCGTAGGTGCCAAGGGGGAAGCCCCCTTGGAAAATCTTTTATTTTAAAAATAAATTTTTATAACGGGACGTCGGGGACGCCGTCCCCTACAATGTT
>JAZSLD010000205.1:0-5327 GCA_045535195.1 Clostridia bacterium
CCCGTCACGATTGAGCATATCAATAACGCCTGCCTCTTTAAGTGTTGCAGAGCCACCCGTAAAAACAGTGTCATTTTTGCTGATTAATCCGGCAATTTGGTTAAGCAGTTCCTCCTTGCTCTCAACCACGTATGCGTCCATACGATTTTTTCTGAGTGCATTCGCAGTGGAGTTTAGTCTTAAAAGAATACTTTCTCTCAAATTATTATCCATCAGTTACCCCTCCAAAAAATTCAATACCATTATTTTATATTATTTTGACGATAAAATCAACAGTTATTTTTCTAAACAGACAGGCACATCACAAAAACAAACATCATATAATCTAAGGTGTAAATTCTTTTTGGAGGTGCATATATGTTCAGCCTGCTGTTTAACGCCTTTGTTACGGTGGTTTCCAATACGTTCTTTTTGATGTCGTATGTAACGAACATAAATTCGTTTCAGACTCCATTAAAACCAAGTGAGGAAAGAATGTATCTTGAACTATACAAAAACGGCGATAAAAGTGCCAAAAACATTTTGATAGAGCGAAACCTTCGTTTAGTAGCGCATGTGGTTAAAAAGTATTCTCTGTCACATGATGATGCAGACGATTTGATATCCATAGGTACAATAGGTCTTATCAAGGCTATTACCACCTTTAATCCAGATAAAGGCACAAGGCTTGCTACATATGCCGGAAAATGTATCGAAAACGAAATCCGTATGCATCTACGTTCAGGGAAAAAACTGCGAAGCGAAGTTTTGCTGCAGGATCCAATCGGCAAAGACAAAGATGGTAACGAAATAACACTCATTGACAAACTCAGCAATGACGACGAAAGCATATTTGACGAAGTAAATCTTAAAATACAGATTAAAAAACTGTATCAATGTATGAAAGATATTCTGCCCGAACGTGAACAAAAAGTTATAGAATTAAGATACGGCCTTGCAAACGGCTGCGAACTCACACAAAAAGAAATTGCAAAAATGCTTGGTATAAGCAGGTCGTATGTGTCAAGAATTGAAAAGAAAGCAATAAAAAAACTAAAAAGCAGTCTTGATATATTGGAATAAAGTAAAAAGTGGTGGTTGTAATGCCACCACTTTAATTATTTCCAAGGCAGAAGTTTATCGCCTTTAACAATATAACTTTCTATTTTTGCAAGTTCTGCCAAAGGTGTGTCTGACAAAGAATCTGAATAAAAATAATCATACTCTATATCACCCAATTCGGCACGCAGTCTTTTTACTTTTTCGTCACCCCAACAGTTAAGACCTGTATATTTACCGTCGTGCAGGTCAACACGTGACGCTATAAGATTTTCAAGTTTTAACCGGCGTATCGCAGGGCGCAGTAAAAATTCTGGCGAAGCAGAAATAATCAAATCGTCTTCCTTGCTGTTTTCAAGATACCACCCTTTAATATTTCCGATTTTTTTATCCCAAAATTCTTCAACTGTCTGTTCTATATTGTTTACGCTTTTAAAAAACTTATAAAACCTCTCTTTAAACTGGGTTTTTGTGTAAACACCCAAAACATATTTCAAAAAACTCCAAGCCTGATACGGAAGCCATTTTAATATCCATGGCTGATGTTTTAAACAGTAAAAATAAAAATGCGCGGTACTGTCACCGTTATATATGGTTTTATCGAAATCATATGCGTTCAATGCTGTTCCCTCCGATTTTAATAATTGCAAAAAGCGGCACACAAAGTATGCCGCTTAAATTATTATTTAATTGACCATCTGTCCATATATTCGTTCCACACATTTTCAAACCACAAATCAGGCTGAGGAATGGGTGTAACGTCTACCATAGATGTAGAAATACCGTTTTCGTCTGCAACAGCAATAACACGCTTGTTATCAAAAGTAGATTTGTCGGCAATCTCAATAGAGAAAATGCTTTCTCCCGTTAAAGGCTTATCACTAACCAATGCACCACCACGTGTACCGATAGTTTCGGCTGCGGTAATCATAGCAGAGAGCACGCATGCCTGTGTTAAGAACATATCTTTAAGTCTGAAAAGTTGCATAACATTGCATACATCACTTCCCTTGCCGTTTGCAAGGATAGTTTTATATTTATTCCATACATCGTCTTTCAAAGCCTTCATATCGGCAGGAATTCTGATATATGATGCGGCAGCGCTCATCTTTTCGCGGTATTCATCACGCAAAGCGGTGAGTTCATCGTTATACTTCTCGCCTTTTCCGGCAGCAAATACAAAATCAAGTGTATCATCAGCACCGGCGACAACATCTGCAACAGTGCTGTGGATAGCACCGTCTTTGCGAGTATTTAAAGCAATACTTTCAGCCGCACGCATAGAGCCTACCTGAGTTGAGTTAAGCGCAGAACCTCCGGGTCTGTAAACACCGAATGTTCCCGCTGCTTCGCCTGCAACATACAGACCTTTAACGTTTGTTTCCCAGTTGAGGTCAACATTTATACCGCCGTTATTGTGTTGCGCACAAACAGCCACACGCAAAGGCTCGTTATAAAGGTCAATGCCATTGCTCATATAAAGGTCGATTGCTTTTTTATTCATCTTTTCAAGACGCTTGATTGGTAAATCAATAAGAGCATCTGAATTTTTAAGGTAAGAGTATGCCTCTTCAGAAAGACACTCAAAACCGTTTTTCAAAGCGGTTGGCTCACTGCGGAAATCCATATACACTTTATTACCTTTATTAACAGTTTCGTTAAAGATAATAAGGTCGATAAGTGATGAGCCTGCGGCTTTAGCAGTATCAAAAGGCCACTGATAGCCCTTCATAAACACCAGATTAAGCGCATCGGCAGGGTTTTCAAAATAGTCGTTTAAAAATTCTTTTTCGTTGCCATCAGCATCTACAGAAATATATTTGGGTATTACCTGCTGATAAGTGCCTGATACATTCCATCTGAAATCAATAGACGCCAAACCATACTGCCACTCCTGGAAGTTTGCAGTTGCAGCACCTGCTTCAATAGCAAGACTGCTCATACCGTTGTGGCATTTCGGGAATACGCTGTTCTGGTAAATACCTGCAGGTCCTCCCGTAGCCATAATGATATTTTCACAAACGAAAATAACAACACCGTTATTATCTTCATACAGAGTGTTTTTATCAATACCGACAGCACCGACAACCTTTTCGTCTTTTACAATAAGTTTTACGATCGTTGTGTCGTCAATAATATCAATACCTTTTGTATTAACGCTTCTTTCGAGCGCTTCTGTCATAAATTTAGAGGTTAAAGGTCCTGCAGAACTTGCACGTTTATGTATATCGTGGTCTGTCATATAGCCAACATATTCACCGTATAAGTTTGTCGGGAACGGAACGCCAAGGTTTGCAAGTTTAATAAAACTTTTTGCAGAGCAAGCCGCCTCAATAAGTGCGTGCTCACCATTAACACCTTTACCGGCAAAGAGCGATTTTGCCATATCTGCAACGCTGTCCTCTTCGGAAGAAGAAAGCGAAAGCTTATAATATGTCTGTTTATCACTACCGGTATTTCTTGAAGTGCCGAGGTTTACGCCTTCGGTAACAACAGCAATATCAGTAACGCCTAATGTATGCAGCCAATCTGCAGCATTAAAACCGGCACAGCCCGAACCGATTACAATAGTATTGAGTGTATAACAAGGCACTTTACGTCCTTTAACTTCAATAATTTCTTTGTTCATCACAATCCTCCGAATTACAGTCTTTGAATATGGAAACCGCCGTCAACATCTATTGACTGACCGGTAACATAAGGCAAAGCACCTGAGCAAAGAACATATACGCCATTAGCAATATCTTCAGGTTTACCCCATCTCTTAATAGGAAGCAGACCGCCGTCGATCAGAGCATCGTATTTAGCCTGAACAGTAGAGGTCATACCGGTAGCAATGATACCGGGACGGATTTCGTTAACCATAATACCTTCTTCAGCCAAACGGTCAGCAAAAAGTTTTGTAATCATAGATGCACCTGCTTTGGAAATGCAGTATTCACCACGGTTTACAGAACTTGTGTATGCAGACATTGAAGAAATGTTTACAATATAACCTTTAATACCGTCTACTTTTTCATTTGCAATCATTTTGTTTGCAACAAGTTGTGTTAAGAAAAGTGTACCTTTTGTATTGATTCCCATAACAAAATCATAACTTTCTTCGCTCATTTCCAAAAGGTCGGCGCGTACTCTGGGAGCAACACCTGCAACATTTACCAATACATTGATAGCACCGTTTACGCTGAGCGCTTCATTAACAAGATTTTCTCTGTCGGCAGCCTTTGAAAGGTCGCCTTTAACATATTTAAAATCTGCTGCAGCAATTTTGCTTTCGTCAGATACGTCCATACCTACTACAAAGTAGCCTTCATTCATAAGTTTTTCAGCAGTAGCAAAACCGATACCGCCGTTACAACCTGTTACAATAGCAACTTTTTTCATAACAATTTATCCTCTCTGTTTAATTATTTATTCATGCAATACTGTTTGTACAAAGGCATATAAACCTCTGAATCTTTAATTACGCAGCCCGCAACGCCACCGGCACGCATAAGTTCTGTGCATTTACCGCAAGTGATGCAGCACATATTCTTTTCCATTGTGCCTTTATGGATAAGGTCATTAGCAAACTGTGGATATGCAAAAGCCTCTCTGCCAAAGCCCTGCATGGTCATCATACCGGCATTGATAGCACCTGCCGCAAGATTACCTGAGAACTGACGCATATAAGATACGCCCGAACCCATAACAACCAATTCGGGGAATGCTTTCTGCACATCGCCAACACATTTGTACATTCTGTCTACACCTATTAACGGATGCTCACCAGAAAGTGCTGCAGTAGCATCAGCAGGACGGTTTACAAACGAATTCACATATGGGTTACCAATAGTAACGTCAACCATTTTAACGCCGAGTTCGTTGTAGAGGATGTCAATGAGTTTCAATGGTTCGGTAAGGTCTACATCTTTACCTGAACCCTCTTTTACACCCCAACCGTAAGGATACTCAAAACCGTCGTACACATTCATACGTGTGGTAACGATAAAGTCTTTGCTTGTAGCTTCGGTAGCGTTTTTGATGCCGTTTCTTAAAAGTCTGGTTCTGTTTTCAAAACTTCCGCCAAACGCACCCTCTCTTGTATAAGCGGAGAGCAATTCAGAATTTAAGTATCTGTGGCAGCATTTAACGTCAATACCGTCAAAACCTGCTTCTTCAGCCATTTTTGCAGCTTTACCGTACTGTTCTTCCAAAGCAAAGAGTTTATCATCGGTAATAATTCTTGACTTGTCGATTGGATTTTCGCCTTCAAACAATGGATTGTTATAAGCAATCAAAGGAGCAGG
>JAZSLD010000053.1:0-9383 GCA_045535195.1 Clostridia bacterium
TGACGAGATTATAGTGCTCCTCGGCGGAAGAGCCGCAGAGAAGATTGTTTTGGACGACATCAGCACAGGCGCATCAAACGACATTGAACGTGCATCAAAGATTGCACGCCAGATGGTTACCAAGTTTGGTATGAGCGATAAAATCGGGCCTATATCTTTCGGCAACGAAAACAGCGAGGTTTTTCTCGGCAAAGATTTTGTTCAGTCACGCTCGGTAAGTGAGAGAGTCGCGTCGGAAATCGACGACGAGATTATGCACATTATAGAAACCAAGTACGAAGAATGTCTTAAACTTATCTCTGACAATAAAGATAAGTTGGAATGTGTTGCTGCAGCACTTATGGAAAGAGAAAAACTCTCCGGAGAGGAATTTGAAATCCTCTTTGCCGGCGGTGAACTCCCCGCTATGGACCCGCTTAATCTCAATTCAGAAAAACCGGCAGAGGAAAAACCGGTTGAGCAAATCCCTGAAGCCGAGATACACGCAAAAGAAGAAGTTAGCGAAGAAAATAAATAAAAGCAAAAACAATATATTTCCAAACAAACGGAAATATATTGTTTTTTTTGTTTACATCTTTTACTGTAAAAATTACTTGAAATTGCTGAAATTTCGTAGTATAATTACTTTGACAAAAAAGCAGGGAGGTTATCTGCGTGGTTTTAACTATTGACATAGGCAATACAAATATAGTTTTGGGGGGATTTTTAGGCGACGAACTGAAGTTCGTTTCACGAATATCCACAAACATTAAAAAAACCGAAGACGAATATGCTGCGCTTATTAAAAGCATAGTTTCTTTAAATGATGTTAAACGTACAGAAGTAAGCGGTGCCATAATTTCGTCTGTTGTACCTCCGCTTAACAAAACAATGCAAAAAGCGCTTAACAAAATCTATGGCGTATCTGCAGTTATTGTAGGCCCCGGTGTTAAAACAGGTGTAAATTTGCTTGTGGACAACCCATCGCAGGTGGGTGCTGACCTTGTGTGCTCTACCGCAGCGGCTTACAATTATTACAAAGTACCCGCCATAGTTTTAGATATGGGTACAGCCACCAAACTTTCTGTTGTAGATAAAAACGGCGCATTTGCAGGGGTATCTATTATCCCCGGTGTAGAAATCGGCATAGCAGCACTTGCCGGCGGAACTGCGCAACTGCCGCAGATAAGCCTTGAAGCGCCAAAATCCGTAATCGGCAAAAACACTATCGATGCGATGCAGTCGGGCGTTGTATACGGAAACGCAAGCCTTATAGACGGAATGATTGAAAAAATCAAGGCTGAATTCGGCGATATAGACATCATCGCAACGGGTGGTCTGGCAGGATTTATTACCCCCTATTGCAAAGAAAAAATGATTATAGACGATAACCTTATCTTAAAAGGTCTCTACGCTATATATAAAAAGAATTTGTAATATAATCTTACATTTTAAGTGTTTTAGGTCCATTGCAATTGTAGCATCACTTGCATTCATATGTAATATATATTGGCTCTGTGCCTTTATATAAATTTTAAATGCGTTGTATCGCCAAAAGGCGAACGACAGCAAGGAGGAATTTTTTATGACACAGACAAGTAAATTGTCTACACGCACGCTCGTTCTGGGCGCAATACTGACGGCATTGGTATTTTTGCTGCAGTATATGGGAAGTTTCATAAGGCTCGGCCCGTTTTCCATTTCATTGGTGCTGATTCCGATAGTTATCGGTGCGGCAACCTGCGGAACAGGCATTGCATCTTGGCTGGGACTGGTATTCGGCTTTGCGGTGCTTATAAGCGGTGACGCGGCTGCATTTTTAGCAGTAACCGTACCCGGCACATTTGTAACCGTACTTGCAAAAGGTGTTCTGTGCGGCCTTTTTGCGGCACTCACCTACAAAGCAGGACTTAAAGCCTTTGCCAAATTAAAAAACGGCAGGTATCTGGCAGTAATTTTAGCCGCTATAGTATGCCCGATTGTAAATACAGGTGTTTTCCTTATCTGCTGCTCGGTATTCTTTATGGACACCATGATAGAATGGGCAGCGGCAGCCAATCTTGGCGGAAATGTAGTGCACTATATGATATTCGTTCTCGTAGGCATAAACTTTATAGCAGAACTTGTTACAAACATTATTTTAAGCCCTATAGTTTCAAGACTTATTGATATACGAAATAAATAATTCAAACAAACAAAAATGCTGAACGATATAATCGTTCATCATTTTTTATTTATATCAAAATTATTTTTTAAGCATTTTGGGAACTACTGTGTGGTATGCAAAACTTGCTACAAGGTATGCAACCAGTATTGCCGCAGTGATGTATTTCATAAGTTTAATAGTTACAAAACTTACACCGTGAATACAGAAAAAGCAAAACGCCATAACAACTGCAAGTGCAATATATTCAACTAAAAATTTCTTTTTAGCGGCTACAGCCACAATAGCCATAACTACGGCTGCAACTATGCTGATTACCGACAGCACCATAACTGCGTTCTGTGTTTGCAGAATTGTCTGTGAATAACTCTGTCCTCTGTTTATAAGCATAAGTATAAGCAAAAGTGAAAGAGAAACCGTAGTTGAAATAAGTAATCTGTTTGTATGTGATGCGCTGATTTTTTTAATCTCTGTATTTTTCATATATAACTATCTCCTTTTTATCAGATATCCCATTCGCCGAGTGCATACATTATTGCCGATACTGTGGCAATACCTGCAGTTTCACAGCGAAGAATTCTTTTACCCAAAGTAACTGTTTTAACGCCTGCATCAGAGGCCAAATCCGCCTCTGCCTGCTCAAAACCGCCCTCAGGACCTATATAAACGGCGATGGTGCTGTTTTTACCTGCCCCTGCCAATGCATTGCTTAAATTGCTCTGCCGTTCACATTCGTACGGCATTATTTTTAAATCGTGCTCTGCGGTGATTGCCTTATCAAAACTTATTGCACCCAAAACTTTTGGAATAACGCCTCTGCCGCATTGCTTGGCGGCTTCTTCGGCAATCCTTTGCCAGCGGACACGCTTTTTTTCGTCATCTTTAATTTTTGCTACGCACCGCGCCGTTTCAACGGGGACTATGGTATCAACACCGAGTTCCACGCATTTCTGGATAATTAAATCCATCTTGTCAGACTTTGGCAAGCCCTGATAAAGCGTGATGCTCACATTACTTTCAGCCTCATTAGGGCAAGTGCTTACAATATCCAAAGTAATGCTGTTTTTATCCATCTGCCCTATTGAGCAATGGTAATCGGTACCTTCGCCGTCACACAATATTATACTATCATTTTCCTTTAAACGCAATACCTTTGTGATATGCGCCACATCTTCACCGGTAATGGTTGCGCATTTTTCGCCAAATGCGCTTTTATCGGCAAAAAATCTGTGCATTGACTTCACCTCAAATCACCATTACATTATACACAATATTTATGGTATAAGTCAAGATTTTTCGATAAATTTACACAATATAGATGCCCAACCGCCACTATGTACGATTTTTGATATTTCAAACCTGCTTTTTTCTATGGCTGCAGTTACGTCGTCAAGGCGCTCGTCTATTATGCCCGAGCATATAAACGTGCCGCCGTTACGTATAAGTTTTTCGGCAGTCGGCAAAAGCGCGATTATAACATCTGCCACAATGTTTGCCGCCACAACGTCGTATTTGCATACGTTCATTTTGTTAAACAATGCGCTGTCGCTTAAAATATCGCCGCTGTAAACGGTGTATTTTGAACGGTCAATTCCGTTCATATCAAGATTTTCGTAAGCCACATGGACGCAATTTTCGTCTATATCCACAGCCGTTGCGTGCTCTGCGCCGAGTATAAGCGAGATAATTGAAAGTATTCCGCTGCCGCAACCGAGGTCGAGCATCTTTTCGCCGCCTTGAATTGCATTTTCAAGGTGCGCAATGCACATCTGTGTGCTGTGGTGCGTGCCTGTGCCGAAGGTCATACCGGGGTTTACTTTAAAAACTTTTCTGTCGCCAAAATCCTTAGCATCTTCCCATTCGGGGCAGATGAGCATTTTCTCGCCCACGCAGATAGGTTTAAAATACTTTTTCCAGTTGTTTGCCCAGTCCTCTTCCAGCATAGACACAGTTTCAACCTCTAAAGTTCCGAATGTGCCATCGGTATCGGTTGCTTTAAGTGCAGCCATCGCTGCTTTAATCTGCGCAAGTGAGTCGGGTGCGTCTGCCGCCTCTACATACACCTTAACTTTGGTTGCACCCTGCTTGGCTTTTACAAGTTCTTCGTCTACAAAATCCCAGTATTTTGTGTTGTTTTCCAAAAACTCGGTAAAATCTTTTTCATCCTCTATCTCAAATCCGCTTATGCCGATATCGGTGAGTTTGTCGCACACAATATCAATACCGTCTGTAGCGGTTGTGATGCTTACCTGAATCCATTCCATAATTTTATTCCTCCGTCGTAAGAATGTATAGGTCGTAATATATGCCTTTTTGTGCCATAAGTTCCTCGTGATTACCCTGCTCGGCTATGCCGTCTTCGGTAAGCACCAAAATTGTGTCTGCCTTGCGTATGGTAGAAAGTCTGTGAGCAATGGTAAGTGTTGTTCTGCCCTTGGTTAAATCCTCAAGCGATTTCTGCACAAGTCGCTCGCTCTCGTTATCGAGTGCGCTGGTTGCCTCGTCAAGAATCAGTATAGGCGGATTTTTAAGGAATACTCTGGCAATACTCAAGCGCTGCTTCTGCCCGCCCGAAAGTTTTACTCCCCTCTCGCCAACGTAGGTGTCGTAGCCGTTCGGGAGCGACGATATAAACTCGTGAGCACCTGCTAAGGCTGCGGCTTCTTCCACTTCTTCACGTGTGGCGTCGGGTCTGCCGTAGAGAATATTTTCGGCAACCGTACCCGAAAACATATATACGTCCTGCTGAACAACGCCTATATGCCTGCGCAGAGAATTCTGGGTATATGAGCGTATGTCTTTGCCGTCAATTAAAATAGAGCCGCTTGTAACCTCGTAAAATCTGGGTATCAGACTGCAGAGAGTGGTCTTGCCGCCGCCCGACGGACCCACGAGCGCTACATTTGCACCGTTGGGTATAGTTAAATTAACGTGATTGAGCACATTGCCCTTTTCAGTTTCGTAACCGAATGTAACGTCGGCAAATACAATATCACCTTTAACTTCGGTAAGTTCCACCGCATCGGGGGCGTCTTCAATATCAACGGGGGTATCCATAACCTCGGCAAAGCGCTCTATACCCGTCATACCCCTCTGGAACTGCTCCATAAACTCAACAATTCTGCGTATTGACGTCAGCAGAGTTGTAACATAGAGCAAGTATGCCATAAAGTCTGCGGCACTAATCATTCCTCCACGCAGGAAGAACGCACCCGCCACAACCACGGCTATATACATAATACCGTCGAACAGCCTTGTTGTGCTGTTAAAACTTGCCATACAGTGATACATATTGCGCTTGATTTTTAAAAACTTGCTGTTGCCCTTTTCAAACTTGCCCTTTTCAACTTCTTCGTTGGCAAAAGATTTTACCACACGTACACCAAGCAGACTGTCCTCTACCTGAGAGTTAATCTCGCCCACCTGAACACGAGATTCTTTGAACGCTTTTTTCATACGTCTGTTGAATTTGTATGAGAAAAACAGCATTACGGGCAGAATTGAAAAAATGATAAGAGTTAAATAAATATTAAATGACGATAAAACCGCAAAAGAAACAACTATTTTAATAGTAGTTATAAAAATTTCTTCCGGTCCGTGGTGAGCAAACTCTGTAACGTCGAATAAATCCGATGTAATACGCGACATTATCTGACCGATTTTGGTATTATCGTAATACGAATACGGCAGCCTTTGCAGATGCGCAAACAAATCTCTGCGCATATCGGTTTCTATCTGCGAGCCCATAATGTGCCCTACAGACTGCATATAATAATTTGCAGCGGTGTCTATAGCACGCAGAATAAGATACGCCGCCCCAAGCAGAAGAATGGTTGAAACGGAAAGCGCCGCAATATTTTCCTCTGCCTGAGAGGTAATATAGCGCACAATAAGCGGCAACACCAGTTCGCATATAGTGGTAAGTGTAGCGCACGATAAATCTTTAAACAGCGTAGCACGGTACTTTATAAAATACGGCAGTACCCTGCGCAGCAGATTAATATTTTTTCTTTTGGTTTTCATAATTATTACGCCTCGCATTTAGCACGAAAATTCATAGAATTATTATACATCTTTATTGCGCCAAAGTCAAATGAAGTAATTTGTCGAAAACATTTTAGAGAAACTGCTCATTAATTTACATATTTTTACATATACTGTATGTTACTATTTCATCGAGGAGTGATTGTATATGCAAAAAACGGCTTTGGTGCCAATACCGAAAATAAATTTCAAGCGGATAAAAAGCAGATTACATATAGACAGAAAACCTGATGTAAAAAGCGCCATATACTGTGTAATGTCGCTTGCCATGTCGTGTGCGCAGGTTATGGGAAACCTCACGCCGTTCGGCACGGCGTTTTTTGCATCTGTATGCACGGCAAAAAATCTTATTCCCACACTTACGGGCGTGGCGGCGGGCAGTTTAATCGCCCACCCGTCTGCCGTTGCCATGTGCTATGTGCTTACGGCTGCGGCGCTTGCTTTTATAAATATACTGTGGGACAAGCCTGTAAAAACATCTTTAAAAGCGTCGCTGGCAGGTTCGTTGCTGTTTTTTGCCAAAACGGTTGCATCTGTTAAAGGTGGACTTTTAGTATACGATATGCTTTTAAACTTTGCAGAGGCGTTTTTGTGTGCAATAGGCGTTATTGCGGCAGACAAAGCAATGCCCGTTATATTTTCGGCAAGGCGTCGCACAGTTTTAAGTGCAGAGGAGGCTGTTGGTGTAGTTGGCGTGTTTGCGGCGGCACTTCTGGCGTTTAACAATATTCCGCCGATATTCGGCATAAAAATCGGCAATATATTAAGCATAACCGTAATACTTATGCTTAATATGCACGCAAATGTACCTACGGGCGCAGTAGTCGGCATAGTAGCAGGTGCGGTAAACTGCATAGGCACATACAACGCAGGCAGCGTGATAGGTGCGTATGCGTTTTCGTCGCTTATATCATCGCTTTTTCAAAGGTACGGCAAAACGGGTGTAACTTTGGGCTTTATATTTGCCAATGCGGTAATAACAGTATTTTTAAACGGCTCAACCGAAGTGCTTATAAATGTTTACGAAATACTTATTGCATCTGTGCTTATGCTTGCCATGCCAAAAAAATTTATAGATACAGTTGCGCATATATCGGGCATAAGCACTTCTTCTGCTTACAGCGATAACGATAAGGTGCGCACCATATATAACGACCGCCTTACAAAAATAGCAGAGTCTTTGAATATTCTGTCCAGAAACTTCCCAGCCAAGTCGTCTGATGAGATAATGAAAAAAGAAATCGGCGCACTTGTAAACAGAACGGGCGAGCGTACTTGTGCCGACTGCAGTTTGCGCTATTGCTGCTGGCAGAAAAAAGGAACGGAAACAAAAAAAGCGATATTGCAGTTGCTCTCTGCCGCACAAAACCACGGCAAGGCATATATAAACGATGTTCTGCCCGAATTTAAAAACAGATGCATACGCACAGAAAACCTGCTGCGTTCGTTTAACGACTCGTTTGAGATGTACAGAACAAATCTGCTGTGGCAGAAGCGCCTTGCCGACAGTAAAGCATTGGCGTGTGTGCAGATGGGCAGCATAGCGAAAATACTTGACGATATGGCAAACGAAAAGCAAAGCATTGCCGACGATATAACACGCAACCGCATACGCACCGCATTAGACGGACAAGGGTTTACGCCACAAAACATAACAGCGTACTTTAAAGGCGACGGCAATATGATAATAGAACTTAAATTCCCTGCCGAAAAGTACCGTGAAGATATGAAATACACCATTGCGCCGTGCCTTACAGACGCACTTGGCGTTAAAATAAGATTTAACGAAATCCACCGTGATGTAGGCCATGTGCTGCTAAGTTACAGTATGTGCGAAAGGTTCTGCCGTGCAACGGGTGCGGCTAGCATTAAAAAACACGGCGAAAACGTGTGCGGCGACAGTTTTACATCGCTTAACCTTACAAACGGCACATACGTTGCCGCCATAAGCGACGGTATGGGCAGCGGTGAGGCGGCGGCAAGCGAAAGTAAAAACACTATTGATTTGCTTAAAAACTTTTTGCGCTGCGGCTTTGATGTTATGCACGCAATACGGCTTATAAACTCGTCACTTATGCTTACGGGAACGGAAGAGATTTTCTCTACAATAGACCTGTGCAGTATAAATATGCACACGGGCATTGCAGATTTTATAAAAATAGGCGGAGCGTCTACGTACATTAAAACGGGAAACTCTGTTGAAAAGCTGACCTCTTCTTCCCTTCCTGCAGGGATTATAGAAGAGATTAAGCCAAAGCATTTTTCTAAAAAATTAGAAAACGACACGCTTATAGTTATGGTGTCTGACGGCGTTGAGGGCGCATCAACAGACGACAAGTGGCTTGAAAAACGCCTTAAAACAATGGACACCGTAAATCCGCACGTAATAGCAGATAAAGTGCTGGAACTTGCAGTCTACCAAAGCGGCGGCAAGGCAAAAGACGATATGACCGTTATAGCCACGCGCATCTGGGAGGAAAATAATGTATAAATATTTAAAAACTGTTAATAATAGCAATATAACAGATACCACAAAGAATGGAGAGAAATCAATGACGGTTGATGACCGCAAAAAAAATACATTTATAAATAAACTGCTTTTTGTGTTCAAACCTAAGCGGTCAACAGACATAGTTGAATACGCAGATAAAATAATAGACGACTACACCGGTTTAACGCTTCTGCGTACACGCCGCCGTGACAAACGGCTAAAAAAAGCGATGATAGCGGTTTTCTCCATATCAACTGTGGCTTGCATCGGCATCTTGTGGTGCACCTTTAAAATATTTTTTTGATAAGCAACAATGCTCCGTGTATGTCCCCCGGCACGGAGCATTGTTGTTTTCTACTATTAAACGACAAAATTTAAAAAATGTTTGTTGCAAATTATGCTATTGACTATTGGCAGATTTTTTTATATAATATATGTTAATAAACTTTTTACGAAAGGGCGTGTTTATTATTACTCACGATAAATTTGCATACGAAGGCCTTACCTTTGATGACGTGTTGCTGGTACCGCAGAAATCGGACATCACTCCCGATATGGTTGACCTCAGCACACAACTTACAAAGAAAATCAAACTGAACATTCCTCTTATGAGTTCTGCTATGGATACCGTTACGGAATCTGCGCTGGCTATTGCCATTGCCAGAGAGGGCGGCATAGGCATCATTCACAAGAATATGACTATCG
>JAZSLD010000049.1:0-1975 GCA_045535195.1 Clostridia bacterium
TATGGATACCGTTACGGAATCTGCGCTGGCTATTGCCATTGCCAGAGAGGGCGGCATAGGCATCATTCACAAGAATATGACTATCGAGCAGCAGGCGATTGAGGTAGACAAAGTTAAGCGTTCTGAACACGGCGTTATAGCAGACCCCTTTCACCTGTCACCGGAGCATACTCTGCGTGATGCAGATGCGCTTATGGGCAAATACAAAATTTCAGGTGTGCCGATTGTAGATAACGACAAACTCGTTGGTATTATCACAAACCGCGACCTGCGTTTTGAAACAGATTATTCAAGGGTTATCGGCGAGGTTATGACAAAAGATAACCTTATAACCGCCCCCGTAGGCACTACTATGGAAGAGGCACAGGAAATCCTGCGTAAGCATAAGATTGAAAAACTGCCCATCGTAGATAAAGATTTTAGATTAACAGGTTTAATTACCATTAAAGATATTGAAAAAAGCGTTAAGTACCCCAACGCAGCCAAAGACTCTAAAGGCAGATTGCTCTGCGGTGCTGCTATAGGTGTTACTGGCGACGTGCTCGACCGTGCAAAAGCACTTGTTGATGCAAAGGTTGACGTGCTTGTGCTCGACAGCGCTCACGGACATTCACAAAACATCATCAACTGCTTAAAGAAAGTTAAAGAGGCATTCCCCGAGGTTGACGTTATTGCAGGTAACATTGCAACAGCCGAGGCTGCCAAAGAACTTATAGAAGCAGGTGCAGACGCTATTAAAGTAGGTATAGGCCCTGGCTCTATCTGTACAACACGTGTTGTTGCAGGTGTGGGCGTACCGCAGATAAGCGCTATTTACGAGGCTGCTCAGGTTGCTAAAGATTACGGAATTCCCGTTATTGGCGACGGCGGCGTTAAGTTCAGCGGCGACCTGCCCAAGGCAGTTGCAGCAGGCGCAGACGTTATTATGATAGGCTCGCTCCTTGCAGGCTGTGAAGAAAGCCCCGGCGAAGAGGAAATCTATCAGGGCAGACGCTTTAAAGTATACCGTGGTATGGGTTCACTTGCCGCTATGGAAAAAGGCAGTAAAGACAGATACTTCCAGACAGGCAGTAAAAAACTTGTTCCCGAAGGCGTTGAGGGCCGCGTGCCTTTCAAAGGTCCGCTTGCAGACACAGTGTTCCAGCTTATCGGCGGATTGCGCTCAAGTATGGGTTACTGCGGCACACCTACCATTGCAGACCTTAAAGCAAAAGGTAAGTTTGTACGCATTACCGCTGCTGGTTTAAGAGAGAGCCACCCGCACGATATTTCAATCACTAAAGAGGCTCCAAACTACAGCACAAACGTATAATAACATATATACATTAAAACTCCCCGTTTAATATAACGGGGAGTTTTCTTTTTTCCAGCCTAAAATAAAACCCATTTCAAAAAACAATTCTCTTTCGCGTTTTATATATAAATCTATCATTTCATTAAGTAGTTCTGTTTCGTTTTCGTTAAGTCTGGACTCTGCAATTTGACGTATAACTTTCTTGGCAAGTTTTGTATCACTTGAAGCGTTTTTAAAAGATAAATCGTAGTCATAATGTTCATTTTCAAGTATATCTTTTAAATCTTCTTCTAAATATGTCATTCCGACGCTTGCAAGTATTCGTCTTAATCTTGTTCTGTTTATGTCCATAATAAATACCCCCTGAAATTAAAAAAGGTGCGTCCGCAAAGGAACGCACCCAAAAAGTGCTTCCTGTTTGTTTGCGACATAACTCTTTTCCCGTGGGTATGAGTAACAGGAGAACACCTTTTGACGGGTATTCTCCCACGGGAAATCTTACTTATTCAGTTATGTCGCAAGTAAATTATACCATATTGTAATTTTAAGGTCAAGAGAATAATTTTTGCTACGAAGCCATTATGGTTTATGGTTTTAAACGTCGACCTATGGAAGAATTGGCAAACAAATTAATGTGAAATTGCTTTTTGTCTTCCAAAACCGATGCGATTAATTCCATAT
>JAZSLD010000093.1:0-1610 GCA_045535195.1 Clostridia bacterium
GAAATAACCATTGCTTTTGTGGGATTGTCAACATTGTCCACCCATATATCGCCGAACTGATGTACCGTAAGCCTTTTTGATACCGACTTTTCCACTTCGCTCTGCGTTTTTTCACGCACATTGTCGATATACTGGCTCATTATATTGCCAGATTTGTCCGTGATTTTTTCAAGCGTGCATATGCCGGAGAGAATTTTATCGCTTATGCTCAAACCTGCGTCAGTGTGGTTTGAAAGCACTATGCTGCCACGGTTAGGCTCAAGAGGGTAGAGAGTTGTTTCTACCACACGTGTAAGTATGTCTATGCCCAATTCACGGTCGGTCACACGGATGGTATCGCCCATAGCAATGTTTGTAAGGTCAACTGTTTCTACCGTGTAGTCTACTTTCGGCTTGTCTATGCCGTCTTTTGTGTCGGTGCTCCACAGTTTTTTTGCGGCTGCCATAAGTTCGGCAGGGTCTGTTATATCAGTAAAATTTCTGTATCCGCATTTAATGTAGCCGTAGGTTTTGGCCAAAGGGCTGTCTATATAAGATGCGCCGTTGTTTACGGACGATATATCCATATCGTCCTGACCTAACGGGTACAAGCGTGTAATAATGGCAGAATCGTCCATAGTTTTTTCTATGGATTTTAAATTTTTGCCGTATACAATACGCTTGCCGTTGTATTGGTCGCCGCCTTTTCTAAGGTGTACGGTGTAATTGTCACGCTCCAGTTCGCCGCCCACGTTGTCTATCAGTTGGTTTACGATTGCCGCAGGGTTGGACTTGGTGGCAAATATATCTGTCGTTTCAGAAATTTCCACTTCGCCCACGGTAAACGGAGTGTCTGAAAAAGCCTCCTCCATAACCCAGCGAGGGGTAACACCTATCCAACCGTCAATATCGCTGCTTCCGCTTTTGGTGTAAGTGTGGTGTATGTATTTGCAGTCGCACGCATCGTACCATACGTGGTAGCAGGTTATTCTGTTAAACGCCGCACCGTCAGTATCCCTTGCAGCAGATACGGCACGTATGCGGAACAACTGCCCGCTTATTTTAACAAAATCATCATATTCGGCAATTTTTAATATTTCGTCATCAGACGGCAAAGAAAACTCTGCTGTGTATTCGCCGTTTAAAATCTCGTGTACGCTAAGATCGGACGCATTTTTAAATATCGCCGTACCAAGCGTGGAAAAATCTTGCGTGTCTTTTTTATAAAGAACGGGATAGTCCATCAAAGCACCTCCTTATAAATACCGTTCACGGTAGGTAACGGTAAACGATACCGAGCCGGCATCCGGTGATATTGAAATAATGTTATGCCCCGGGTACAGTTCAAAAAAGTCGCCCTCGCACTTGTGCAGAATTGATACACCGTTCATTTTTACTGTCATATCCGCGGTGTCTATTACTACAGTTGCTTTGTTAATTGCAGTATTTACGGTTAAGACTTTTTCAGGTTCACGGTCTGAGTATAAAGTAAATCCGCTTGCCGATGTTCCGGTAATTTCAAACACGGCGTCTGTATAGTATCCGCCGTTATATATGTCTGTAAGCACGGCAGAGGGCGTAGTCATTTCATTGGTTGAATAGCGGAATGGCATACACTTGAATACCAACGG
>JAZSLD010000141.1:0-13318 GCA_045535195.1 Clostridia bacterium
GTATGCTTTATAGTTTTTTAACTGGTAATTTAGAGGTTATAAATGAAAGTTTATTATCTTCTGGTAGTAATGTTATTGATATGATTGTTAAAATGATTCCTTTGCTTTGTCTTTGGTTAGGTGTTATGAAGATTGCTGAAAAAAGCGGTCTTGTGCGTGTGTTTACACGCCTTATAAGACCAATTAACCAAATTATATTTCCTGAACTTAAAAAAGAAAGAAAAGCCATGGAGGCTGTGTCTGCCAATATGGTTGCAAATATTTTAGGGCTTGCAAACGCTGCTACGCCGCTTGGCATTAAAGCGATGCAGGAACTTGACAGAATTAACGGCAACTCAAAAACTGCATCAAATGCAATGTGTATGTTTGCTGTTATAAATTCAGCGTCTATTCAACTTATTCCGTCTACTATGATAGGCATACGTGCGTCAATGGGCAGCGCTGCACCGTCCGAGATTATTCTGCCGGTGTGGATTGTATCTGTCTGTGCGGCACTTTGTGGAATTACGCTGGCAAAATTAAATGCGTCCGCTTATTATATAAGGAGGGCGAAATAGTATATGGATATTATTAATACAATATCTGTTTATGCTGTGCCCGTAAGTATCGCAGGGATAATAATATTCGGGCTTTTAAAAAATATTAATGTATATTCAGCATTTTTAGATGGTGCAAAGGAAGGACTTAAAATAGGCGTCGGTATCATTCCGCCGATTTTGGGACTTTTGGCGGCATTGGGGATGTTGCGTGCGTCGGGTGCGTTGGAACTTATTATAAGCGCCATACGTCCGCTTACTGATTTTTTGAAAATTCCGCCCGAACTTGTACCGTTTGCGATTATGCGGCCCGTATCGGGCGGCGCATCGCTGGCTATGGCTACAGATATATTTCAAAATTGCGGAGTGGATTCTTTCGCAGGCAGAGCGGCGGCAGTTATGATGGGCAGTACGGAAACAACTTTTTATACATTGGCTGTATATTTTGGTGCCACAAGTGCCTCAAATACACGCCATACTCTGCGATGTGCCTTAACTGCAGATGTTGTTGGCATAATACTCAGTGTGTGGGTTTGCAGGTGTTTTTTTGCATAAATTGAAATAAATAAGCAACATATAAAATATGCGCCCGGGTTAATTTAAACGTGTAACAATTAATTCGGGAGTGTAAAAATGAAAAAAATATTTAATATAAAGGTGCTGATAACTGCGATTTTTGTTTTTTTAATAATTGGCGGCGCATCAGTAGTATCTTCAATTCCTGATGAAATAATTCTGTTTGAGGATGAAAAATTAAATTTAGGAAAAATTTTTACAGTTGACGCACAGACCGACTCCGGCGGAATTTTGCGTGGCAACGAAATGGACTACTCTGACGGCAGTTATTTTGCTGAAGTTAAACTGGCAGGAATGTTGCCCGTTAAAACGGTTAAGGTAGATGTTATTCCAACACCTGAGGTTGTACCGTGCGGAAACAGCATAGGCGTTAAAATTTATGCAGACGGACTGATGGTTGTGGGGATTTCAAATTTTCCGTCAAATGATGGGCGTATGGTTTCGCCTGCCGGTGGAGGCGGAATTAAAGCGGGCGATATTATTAAAGAGGTCAACGGACAAGCAGTTAGCAATGCGACTGATTTTTCAAAACTTGTAGAGAAAGCAGCCGGCGGAGCCGTAACTGTTACAGTAGAGCGAAACGGCGCAATATATAAATATAATCTTACTCCGTGCAAAGATTCTAATGACGATTTAAAACTCGGCATATGGGTGCGTTCGTCTATAGCGGGCATAGGCACTATGACCTTTTATGACCCTGACGATAATTCGTATGGCGCTTTGGGGCACGGCATAACCGACAGCGACACGGGTAAAATTGTCCCTGTAGGAAAAGGCGAAATATTAATTGCCGATATTGTGTCGGTAAGAAAAGGCGAACGCGGCTCTCCCGGTGAACTCAGGGGGACGTTTATTGCCGACAGCGTCATAGGTGATGTGGAGAAAAATACTGAGTGCGGCATATATGGTAAGATAAGTTCGATAAACGCATTTAAAGGTGAAACTGTTCAGGCGGCATCACGTTCGGAGGTTGTTGAGGGCAAAGCACAGATTTTGACCTGTATAGATGGCGAAGAGGTTGCAGAATATGATATAGAAATACAAAAAGTTACCCACAGAAAAAATGTTGATACAAAATGTATGATTATAAAGGTTACCGACCCGATTTTACTTGAACAAACAGGCGGTATTCTGCAGGGAATGTCAGGTTCGCCCATTTTACAAAATGGACGAATTGTGGGAGCTGTGACACACGTTTTTGTGAATGATCCAACGAGGGGATACGGCATATTTATTGAGAATATGATTGCGGAATATATAAAAGCAGGATAATAAAAAACTTTAAATGCGGCAAAGATGTCCATAGTTCAGCAAATGATGTGGAAGCAGAGGGCAGATTTGACGATTTAATCGCCTACGGCGGCTGGACAATGGATGTACACACGGTATTTGATTTTGAACTTATGTAACAAAAAACAACCCGTTTATTCAAACGGGTTGTTTTTCGTTATATTCGTGAATATATTTCATTAAGGCGTCTGAAACGCTTTTTATCAATACTGTCGAGTTGTTCTTTTGTTATTCTGTATGCCCAGTTGCCGTCTGCTCTGCCCGGTGTGTTAAGCCTTGTGTCCGAGCCGTAGCCAAGCAAATCTTGTATCGGCATAATAACCACGCCTGCAGAAGATGCCATCATTGTGCGTATAATATGTTCGCATCCGCCACTCCAGTCGTCGCCTTTAAAGCCACAGTATTCAAGCATATATCTTCTTGTGCCTTCGTCCAGTTCCCAAAGGTAACCTAAAAGAGTATTATTATCGTGCGTGCCGGTGTATGCCACACAATTGTTAATGTAATTGTGCGGCAGATGTGTAGATGCAGTATCGCCCATAAAAGCAAACTGAAACACTCTCATTCCGGGAAATCCGCTGTCGTTTACAAGTTTTACAACGTCTTCTGTTATAAGCCCCAAATCCTCGGCAATAATAAGTGCGTTGCCGCTTTCTTCTTTTATGGCGTTTATAAGTTTCATACCGGGGCCTTTTGTCATTTTACCCTCTTTTGCGGTTTTGGCATCGCCGGGTACTTCCCAGAAAGACTCAATTCCTCTGAAATGGTCTATGCGTATGCCGTCAAACATTTTGGTCATATGCGCAATTCTGTTTCGCCACCAGCGGAAATTTTCTTTTTCCATTTCGGACCAGTTGTAAATGGGGTTTCCCCATAACTGACCATCTTCGCTGAAATAATCGGGTGGAACACCTGCTACAGATGTGGGTTTGTTTTCGCTATCGAGCATAAAAAGGTGTTTGTCTGCCCATACGTCGCTGCTGTCGAGGTCAACGTAAATGGGAATATCACCAATTATTTTAATGCCTTTTTCGTTGGCGTACTTTTTAACATCTGCCCACTGCATAAAAAATTCATACTGAATAAACTTCCACATAAAAAGGTCGTCATCGTTATAATTTTCATTTTCCCAGTTGTACCACGCTTCGTTGTTGTTGGCTGTTTTAATCGCCATAAATTTGCAAAAATTATCCAGATAAGTATTTTGCGATATAAATAAGCGTATTTCGTCTTTGTTTTTTGCTCTTAAAGACGCAGTTTTCAGTATAGGTAACCGTTCTTTATAAAGACGTTCGTATTCGCATACGTAGGGGGTGTGCTGTTTTTGACATTCGAGTTCATCGTATGTAAGCAAACCTTTGTCACGCAGTTGTTCTAAATTTATAAAATAAGGATTACCTGCAAACGCAGATGGAGATTTGTAAGGTGAATTGCACTCGTCCGATGGGCAGAAAGGAAGCACCTGCCAGTATGAATAACCACACTCAGAGAGAAAATCTATAAAGTATTTTGCCCCATTGCCGAATCCGCCTATGGAATAGTCGCCGAATAGCGAAGAAATATGCATTAGTACGCCGCTTTTTCTATTCAAAACAATACCTCCGTTACAAAAAATTTCAAATATGGAAACAGTATATCATAAATATACAAATTTTTCAATGGGAATATAGTCCAAAACACAGATAATTCCTTGGTTTGCTTGACATAAGATTATTTGTTGGATATAATATAAAAAAGTATGTATTGCGATATATTTAAAGGTATATCTGAAAGTTGAAGGAGAGGATTCTTTATGAGAATAAAATCCTGTAATAATATACAAGAATTACTCAATGAATTTGCCGCAGGAACCAGCACAAAAGCGTATGAGTTTATGGGCTGCCATAAGGTGAAAGACGGATATATTTTCAGAGTGTGGGCGCCTAATGCTGTAAGCGTAAGTGTTGTTGGCTCGTTTAACGGTTGGGATACATCGGCTTGCCCTATGGAAAATATAGGTTATGGTATTTGGCAGGCAACTATTGCGAATGCAGAAATTTATGATGAATATAAATATTATATAGGCAAAGCAAACGGCGGGTTTGTTTATAAAAGTGACCCGTATGCATTTCATGCATGCACACGTCCTGAAAATTCGTCAAAGGTCTATGACCTTGACGGGTTTGCATGGACAGATGCCGCTTACCGTAAGTCAAAGGCAAAAAAGCAAATGATAAATCAGCCTATGAATATTTACGAAGTTCATCTTGGCTCGTGGGTTCAGCACGAAGACGGAAATTTTCTATCATATACCGACATAGCGGATAAACTTGTAAAATATGTTAAAAATATGAACTATACACATGTTGAACTGCTTCCTGTGAGTGAATATCCTTTCGACCCGTCGTGGGGGTATCAGGTAACGGGCTATTATGCGCCTACATCGCGCTACGGTACGCCGAAAGATTTTATGAAATTTGTAGATATTCTCCACTCTGCTGGCATAGGTGTTATATTAGACTGGGTTGGCGCGCATTTCCCGAAAGACGAAAACGGTCTTTATGAATTTGACGGAAGTTGTCTTTACGAATCGCCTGATCCGCTAAGAAACGAACATCCCGATTGGCAGACAAGGATTTTTGATTATTCCCGATACGAAGTAAAGTCGTTTTTAATATCGAATATAGTTTACTGGCTTGATAAATATCACATAGACGGAATCAGGGTAGATGCAGTTGCATCAATGCTGTACTTAGACTATGGCAGACGTGACGGTCAGTGGCGACCAAACAAGTATGGCGGCAATTACAACCTTGATGCGATTGATTTTCTGCGAGAGATGAACAACGCCGCATTTGCATTTGACCCGTCGGTTATAATGGTGGCTGAGGAGTCTACGGCATTTCCTATGGTTACAAAGCCTGCGTATGACGGAGGGCTTGGGTTTAACTTTAAATGGAATATGGGCTGGATGAACGACCTTTTAGGATATATGTCCACCGACCCGCTTTTCAGAAAAGGCAGGCACAACGACCTTACGTTTTCTATGACGTACGCATTTTCTGAAAACTATATACTGCCGCTTTCGCACGACGAAGTTGTGCATGGTAAATGTTCTATGATAGGCAAGATGCCCGGAAACTATGAAGATAAGTTTGCAAACCTGCGTGCGTTTTATGCGTATATGATGGCGCACCCAGGAAAAAAACTTAATTTTATGGGAAACGAGTTTGCTCAGTTTATAGAGTGGAATTACGAAAATCCGCTTGAGTGGTTTATGTTAGAGTATGACAAGCATAAACGAATGCAGAAATTTGTAAAAGAACTTAACAGATTTTATTTGGATAACAAACCATTTTGGGAAAATGATTCCGATTGGCAGGGGTTCAGGTGGATTTCGCATGATGACCATAGCCAGAGTGTAATATCTTTTGTCCGCCGTGATAAATCCGGTAATGAGGTAGTTGTTGTATGCAACTTCTGCCCTGTAGAGAGAAAAGATTATTGCATAGGAGTTCCTGAAAAAGGAGTATATAAGCCGGTGCTTTCAACCGATGCTGCCAAGTACGGAGGCTCAGGCACAAGGCTTAGAAAAGTAAAAACAAAAGACATTGTAATGCACGGATTTGAACAATCAATTTCTATTACGCTACCACCGCTTTCAACCGTATATTATGTAAAAGAGAGTAAAGACAATAAGTAATATATAAAAAATAGGGGGTTATGTCTTATGTTAGACAGACGAAAAGAATGTATTGCTATGCTTTTAGCCGGAGGTCAGGGAAGCAGATTATTAGTGCTTACGCACAAAACAGCAAAGCCTGCCGTTCCGTTTGGCGGTAAATATCGCATTATCGATTTTCCGCTTTCAAACTGTGTTAATTCGGGTATTGACACGGTGGGTATTTTAACACAGTATCAGCCTTTGGAACTTAACAACTATATAGGTAACGGACAGCCATGGGGCCTTAACAGAAACTTTGGCGGTGTTCATATCTTACCGCCGTATGCACAATCCGAAAAAATGGAGTGGTACAAAGGCACTGCAAACGCAATATATCAGAATATCCCCTTTGTAGAGCGTTATAATCCTAAAAACGTAATCATTTTGTCAGGCGACCATATCTATAAGATGGATTACTCAAAAATGCTCAAATATCATATAGTAAACGATGCTGAATGTACCATCGCAGTACGTGATGTACCTATGGAAGAGGCAAGCCGATTCGGTATTATGAATACCAATCCCGACGGCTCTATTTATGAGTTTGAGGAAAAGCCTGCAAATCCAAAGAGCAACCATGCTTCTATGGGTGTGTATATTTTCAAATGGGAAGTGCTTCGCAAATATCTTATTGATGACGAAGCAGACGAAACTTCCGATAACGATTTTGGCAAAAATATTATCCCTGCACTTTTGCGTGACGGCAGAAGCCTTTATGCATATACATTTGCAGATTACTGGAAAGATGTAGGTACTATCCATAGTTTGTGGGAGTCTAATATGGAACTTTTAGACGGCACTTTCAATATCCGTGATAAGGTGTTTAAAACTTATGCACGAAACTACGCAAAACCCTCAAGTTATATAGCAGGCAGCAGCGAAATTAAAAATTCGTTTGTTGCAGAAGGTTGCTCTGTAAAAGGTAAGATTGAACACTCTGTTATCTCTACAGGCTGCACCATTGAGGAAGACGTTCAGATTTACAACAGTGTTATAATGCCCGACGCGGTTATTAAAAAAGGCGCAATAGTTAAATATGCTATAGTAGGCGAGGGCGCAGTAATTAACGAAAATGCCAAAGTCGGTGATGACCCCGTTTATTATGACGAAAGCGAATGGGGAATCAGCGTAGTTGGTAAAGACGAGCAGATAGCCAGAAACAGCGTAGTAAAACCCAATGAAGTTGTTTAAAGGAGAGTGACTGAATATGAAAAAATTATCAGGCATCATTTTTTCTAATATTTACGACGGTGATCTGGGCGATTTAACAGCAAAGAGAACTGTTGCATCACTGCCGTTCGGCGGCAGATACCGCCAGATAGACTTTATTCTGTCCAGTATGGTTAATTCAAATATCACCTCTGTAGGTGTTATTACAAAATACAATTACGAATCTTTGATGGATCACTTAGGCTCGTGTGAGGAGTGGGACCTTAACCGTAAAAATGGTGGGTTATACATAATACCCCCGTTTGCATTCGGCAGGTCAGATGTATACCACGGCAAGTTAGAGGCACTCCATACGGCGCTTAATTTCTTAAAATCACAAAATACCGAGTATATTGTACTTTCTGATACCATCACCATATGCAATATCGACTACCGTGATGTGCTCGCAAATCACATTGCATCAGGCAAAGACGTTACTGCTATTGCATCAAAACCTCGCAGCGGTGCCGATAATTACCCTGCAGTTTTTGAGGTTGACCGTAACAAAAGCGCAAAATCAATTACTGTAAACTGCCCCGCAGGCAAAAATTCGTATGTGGGCTTCGGTATGTTTATTATGGGGCGTGAAGCACTTATAAAAGTGGTTGAAGAATGTGTTTCGGCAGGTTTTTACCACTTTGAAAAAGACTTTTTGCAAAAGTACTTTAACGAAGGTAAGATTACTGTTAATGTATACAATTTTGAGGGTACAGTTCTTCGTAACCGTGATATTGCAACTTACCTTAAAAACAATCTTAAACTTACTGATGAAAAAGTTCACGACGGTTTGTTTAAACCTGCTGCCCCCATATACACTAAAGTACGTGACGAAATCCCCACATACTACGGCGATACGTCTTCCGTAGATGAGTGTATTGTGGCAGACGGTTGCGTTATCCGTGGCGAACTGGAAAACTCTGTGCTTTTCCGTGATGTTAAAGTTGAAGAAAATGCTAAAGTTATAGGCTCTGTTGTTATGCAGGGTAGCAAGATTGGCAAAGGCGCATATATAGAAAACGCAATTATTGACAAAAATGTTATCATAACCGAGGGCGCACGTCTTATAGGCGCTAAACACAGCCCCGTTATTGTAAAGAAAGGTGAAACCATATGAAAATACTTTTTGCCGCCAGCGAGGCTGCGCCGTTTGTAAAAAGCGGCGGTCTTGGCGATGTTGCTCAGGCATTGCCGGCAGAACTGGCGAAAGTAAAAGATGTTGAGGTAAGTGTGTTTATACCTTACTATAAAAGCATAAAAGACAATCCCGATATAGAAGATGAGTTTGTTACAAGTTTTGGCGTGCAGGTTGCATGGCGCAGACAGCACGTAGGCATATTTAGGGCAGTAAGCAAGAGTAAAAAACTCAAATATTATTTTATTGATAACGAGCATTATTTTTACCGTGACGGCATTTACGGTCACTATGACGACGGCGAGAGATTTACGTATTTCTCAATGGCAATTTTAGAGGCTATGCGTCAACTTGATTATTACCCTGATGTAATCCACTGCAACGACTGGCAAACTGCACTTATTCCCGTTCTTAAAAAAGCACTTTACGCTGGTGTTTACGATAATGCCCGCACGGTATTTACCATTCATAATATTGAATATCAGGGTAAGATGCCGAACGAATTTTTAAGCGATGTTATAGGTGTTGGAGAGTACTGGAAAGGTATGCTAACATACGACGGTTGCATCAACTTTATGAAAGGTGCTATCGTAGCGGCAGATAAAATAACCACAGTATCAAGAACTTATGCACATGAAATCCGTCACGCATTTTTTGCGCACGGACTTCAGGATATACTTAAAGAAAACGAGTATAAGATAGAGGGTATAGTAAACGGTATCAATACCGATTTGTATAACCCTGCAAAAGATACAACTATTTTTGAAAACTTTACCGCTACCAATATTTCGGGCAAAGCAAAGAACAAGGAAGAGATGCAGAAAATGCTTGGTCTTCCCGTAAATCCCGATGTTCCTGTAGTTGCTATGATATCCCGTCTGGTATCACACAAAGGGTTAGACCTTGTTGAATACGTTATGGGCGAGATTATGCAGAGAGATTTGCAGTTTGTGGTTATTGGTACGGGCGATGCTAAGTATGAGGATATGTTTAACTTCAATGCATATGTTAATCCCGATAAAATGTCTGCAAACATCACATTTAATCCTGCGCTTGCAAATAAAGTATACGCAGGTGCTGATATGTTCCTTATGCCGTCAAAAAGCGAGCCCTGCGGACTTTCGCAGTTAATTGCTATGCGCTACGGTACAGTGCCTATTGTACGTGAAACCGGCGGCCTTTGGGATACTGTTCCGCCGCTTAATGTTGATACATTAGAGGGTAAAGGCTTTACATTCAAAGGCTATAATGCTCATGATATGCTCGGCGCTATTGATAGGTGCATAGAGTTTTATTACGATAAAGCAAAATGGAACAAACACGTTAAAAATCTTATCAGATACAACAGCAGTTGGAAAGCATCTGTGCAGGAGTACCTGAGGATATATAATGAAATAATGTAACAGAGGAGTAAAAAATGAAAGAAGCAAAAACAACAAAGACTAACACAGCAGCAAAGGAAAACAAATCCACCAAAGCGGCTGCATCAAAGACTACCGCATCAAAGACTACCACTAAAAATACAACTAAAACAGCGCCTAAGGCAGATAACACAGTAAAAATGCTTACAGATGAGTGTGTGCGTCTTTTTGGCTGCGATATTAAAGAGGCTACACAGCAGCAGATGTATAAAGCACTCTGCAGCGTAGTTAAAGATTTGCTTGTGCAGAAAAGAAAAAAATTCCATGATAAATACCGTGCCAATGACGATAAGCAGGTTTATTATATGTCAATGGAATTTTTAGTAGGTACATCACTGCGCAACAACCTTTATAATTTAGGCGTAGAAGACGACTTTACCAAAGCCGTAAAAAAATGCGGGTTTGATATTAATGACCTCTATGATATGGAGCCCGATGCGGGCCTCGGTAACGGCGGTCTTGGAAGACTGGCGTCATGCTACCTTGACTCTATGACAAGCGTAGGACTGCCCGGCACAGGTTTTTCTATACGCTACGAGTTTGGTATCTTTAAACAGAAGATAGTAGACGGCTGGCAGATGGAATTCCCCGATGACTGGCTCAGTTACGGCGATGTATGGTTAAACCCCAGAGAGGACGAGTCTTTCGAAGTTAAATTCGGCGGCGATGTTTCAGGCTGGGACGATAACGGCAAATACAGAATTTCACACACTAACTATAACTCTGTTATCGCTGTACCTTACGATATGTATATTTCAGGTTACGACACAGACGCTGTTAATAAACTTGTTTTGTGGAGTGCTAAATCTGCCAATCGCTTTGATATGGCGGCATTCTCACGCGGTGATTATGCAAAATCCTTGGAAGAAAATACTATGGCGGAGGTTATTTCAAAAGTTCTCTATCCTGCAGATGACCATATCGCAGGTAAGATTTTGCGTCTTAAACAGCAGTATCTGCTTGTTTCTGCATCATTGCAGAGCATTATTCATAACCATATGAAGCGTTACGGCACACTTGATAACCTTGCTGATAAAATTGCTATTCACATCAACGATACTCACCCTGCACTCTGCGTGCCTGAACTTATGAGAATTTTGGTTGATGACCACGAATATGGTTGGGATGAAGCATGGAAGATTACCTGCGACACCCTCACTTATACAAACCATACTGTTATGAGCGAGGCACTTGAACGCTGGAACGAAAATCTGTTCAGAGAGCAACTGCCGCGCGTATACCAGATTGTATGTGAGATTAACCGCCGTCTGGTAGAGCAACTTAATAATATCTACACAGGCGACCTTGCCAAGATTGACTATATGGCAGTTATCGCACACGGCGAGGTTCGTATGGCAAATCTGTGTCTTGCGGCGTGCCATACTGTAAATGGTGTTTCCAAATTGCACAGCGAGATTTTAAAAAGCGGAATATTCAGAGATTATTATAATATTGATAACGATAAGTTTACCAATGTAACAAATGGTATAGCGTATCGCAGATGGCTGTGTCAGTCAAACCCTGAACTTACAGCGTATCTTGAAGAACTCATCGGCGATGGTTTCAAGCACGACAGTACAGAACTTGAAAAACTGCTTAAATATGTAAATGACGAAAAAGTTCTAAACCGCCTTGCAGAGATTAAGTATAATAACAAAGTTCGTCTGGCAGATTATATTGCTAAGGCAAACGGTATTAATGTTGACCCGAATTCAATATTTGATATTCAGGTTAAACGTCTGCACGAGTATAAACGTCAGTTGTTAAATGTTTTGCATATACTTTATCTTTATAATAAAATCAAAGATAATCCCAACGGCGATTATGTTCCAAGAACATTTATCTTCGCCGCAAAGGCTTCTGCAGGTTACGTTATGGCAAAGCAGATTATCCGCCTTATTGTTGCAGTTTCCGATATGATAAACTCCGACCCTCAGGTGCGCGATAAGATTAAAGTTGTGTTTATAGAGGATTACAAAGTATCTTTGGCTGAAATTATTATCCCTGCGGCAGATATTTCTGAGCAGATTTCAATCGCCGGTAAAGAAGCATCAGGTACAGGTAATATGAAACTTATGATAAACGGAGCCGTTACCATGGGTACATTAGACGGAGCCAATGTAGAAATCCACGAGCAGGTCGGCGACGATAATATGTTCCTTTTCGGTATGCATGCCGACGAGGTAGAGGCGTTGTGGCAGAGGGGCTATCGTCCTACAGAGTATGTTGACAGTAACCCCGAACTTAAACGTGTTATCGATATGCTCACATCAGGCGAACTCGGTGTTAAATTCAACGATATTGCACGTTCACTTTTAACAAACGATTTCGGTGTTGCCGATGCTTATATGATTCTGGCAGACTTTGCCGATTATGTGCGTGCGCAGGAAGATGCCGCAAATGCGTATAAGTCAAAACTTGACTTTGCACGTATGTCGTTGGTTAATATCGCAAAAGCAGGTATTTTCTCATCAGACAGAGCAGTTAAAGAATATGCTGATAATATCTGGCACATGAAATACTAAAATTAAGGGCATAAGGAGGATTTCTTCTTATGCCCGTTTGGAGTTTTAAATGAGAATTTTATATGACAGTAAAAACAAATATCACAAATCACCGTTCGGGTGTCTGCGTCAGGACGAAAAATGCACTTTAAGGATAGATATCCCCGAAAACTGCAAAACTACACTTGTTCGCCTTTGTATCCGCACAGAGGACGGTTTTGAGATGTTTGTGCCTTTTAGTAAGGAAAAAACCGAAAACGGCTATGAAACATATGTAACAGAGTTTTCGCTGTTTGCCAACGGGTTGTATTTTTATTATTTTAATATCCGCACGCAAGACGGTCAGTTTGATTTGTACAAGCAAGGCAAAGACACCAATATTGCCGATGGCGACCTGTGGCAGGTAACGTGCTTTGATAAGGACTATGATACCCCTGCCGATTTTAAGGGCAAGGTGATGTACCAGATTTTCCCCGACAGATTTAATATTTCGGGTACGGTTAATCCAAACGGTAAATTAGAGCCATATGTACTGCACGCAGATACTCACGATATTCCCGTATACCTGCCAAACGATAAGGGCAGAATTGTAAATAACGATTTTTACGGAGGCAATCTTAAAGGGATATGCGATAAACTGCCTTATCTTAAAGATATGGGCGTTGGCATTGTATATTTAAATCCTATATTTTATGCCTATTCAAACCACCGTTATGATACTGCCGACTATAAGCGCATAGACCCGCTTTTGGGCGATGAGGCAGACTTTTCCAAACTGTGCACCGAGGCGCACAAACTTGGCATCAAAATAATACTTGACGGTGTGTTTTCGCACACGGGCAGTAACAGCGTTTATTTTGACGGCGAGCATATTTTTGGCAATGGTGCCTGCTCAAACGAAAACTCGCCGTATAAAAACTGGTTTATGTTTGAGGAGTATCCTCATA
>JAZSLD010000101.1:0-5968 GCA_045535195.1 Clostridia bacterium
ATGATGTGTTCTTTTTGATGGAGGCGACACCCAGATTTGAACTGGGGAATAAAGGTTTTGCAGACCTCTGCCTTACCACTTGGCTATGTCGCCATAATGAGAGCTTTCGCTCCCAAGTAGGAATTGGCGATCCGGAACGGGCTCGAACCGTCGACCTCCAGCGTGACAGGCTGGCATTCTAACCAACTGAACTACCGGGCCGTATTTCTAACGTATAAAAGTATACCATATTATCATAACGATGTCAAGATAAAAATATACATTAATTATATTAAAATTTTTATAAAGTGCTTTGTGTAAATAAGGCATTGACAAATTTTGTATGCTTTGATATACTTTTTAAGTGGTATTTGAAAAGAAAGGAGTAGCAGAAAATGAGTAAGTTTTTCATACCCGAAAACTATAAACCCACCCTTTCTGTTTATGAAACACAGACCGCTATAGGCAAATTAAGAAGGGATTTTGAAAATAATCTCTGCAATGCTTTAGATATTACACGTGTATCTGCGCCTTTGTTTGTTGAAAGCACTATGGGGCTTAATGATGACCTCAACGGCATAGAGCGTCCTGTGGAATTTGATATATTGGAAACCGGTACTAATGCGCAGATAGTTCATTCGCTTGCAAAGTGGAAAAGATATGCTCTGTATGCGTATGATTTCCCTGTTGGTAAAGGTTTATATACAGATATGAATGCAATCCGCCGTGATGAGGAAATGGATAACCTTCATTCAATATACGTAGACCAGTGGGATTGGGAAAAGGTTATATCTGCTGATATGCGCACGGAGGAATATCTTAAAGAAACTGTACGAAAAATCGTTAATGCTATATGCGATTCTTTAGATACCGTTAAGGCGCAGTACCCTGAAATTAAAGTGGAACTTTCGCGTGATGTTAAATTTATAACATCTCAGGAACTTGAAGATATGTACCCCGATTTAACTGCTAAAGAAAGAGAAAACGCTATTGTTAAAGAATATAAAACAGTTTTTCTTATGCAGATAGGCGACGTTTTAAAATCAGGTAAAAAGCACGATGGCAGAGCACCCGACTATGACGACTGGAAATTGAACGGTGACATACTTTTCTGGAACGATGTTTTAAAGTGTGCGTTTGAAATTTCTTCAATGGGCATAAGGGTAGATAAAAAAGCTTTGGAAGAACAACTTGCAAAAGCAAACGCTGAGGACCGTAAAAAACTGCCTTTCCACAGAATGTTGCTGGAAGACAAACTTCCGCTTTCTATGGGCGGTGGAATAGGTCAGTCAAGATTATGTATGCTGCTTTTAGGCAAAGCACATATCGGCGAAGTTCAGGTTTCTGTATGGGACGATAAAACTGTTTACACCGGTAAAGAAAACGGAATAACAATATTATAAAACAAAAAACATATATTTTTCACTTGATATATTTATGTGAAAAATATATGTTTTTTAATTTGTCTATACTTGTACAATAAAATAAGTCTTTTTTCGCTTTAGGATATTTATGCGAAAAAAGACTTATTTATTTTAATTATTCTTTAATTGTGCCGTCAGGGTTGAAAACCGGAAGCGGTGCAAGAGCAATAATATCTTTGCGGTTAATAGCGTCACCCTCTGCGAGAACTGCCATCTTACCGACGATATTTCCGCCGACCTGTTCAACCAACTGGGTAAGCGCTGCGATTGATTCGCCCGTACTTATAACATCATCAACTATAAGCACACGTTTACCTCTCATGGCTTCGGCATCTTCTCCGCTGATGCAAAGCATCTGTTTGCTGAGTGTTGTGATAGAGTTTACCGATGCGTATACAATATCCTGCATATAAACTTTTGGTCCTTTTCTTGCGAGAATATAATTATCCGCACCCGACTGGCGTGCCATTTCGTAAAGAAGCGGAATGCCCTTGGATTCAGCGGTAATCATAATGTCGTACTCGGGAGCAAGTTTTAAAAGTTCTTTTGCGCAGGCAACGGTAATTTCTACATCACCGAACATTACAAACGCTGCTATATATAACTGGTCGTTTACTTTGCACAGAGGCAGGTCACGTTTTAAACCTGCAATCTCCATTGTATATGTTTTATTACTCATTGTTAAGAAGACACCTCTTTAAATTATATTACTTACAGTACTAATGTTGCAATATATGCAGCAAACAGCAGGAATGATATCCACATAATTGCGCTGATATCTTTAGCCTTACCTGTAACTACTTTAAGGATTACCCATGAAACGATACCGAACATAATACCGGTTGCGATTGAGTATGCGAAAGGCATCATAATAACTGCCAGGAAACCGCCGATAACGTCAGCGATGTCGCCTTCAAATTCCATATTCTTGATAGCGCTCAGCATCAGGATACCAACGTAGAGCATAGCGGGTGTAGTAGCAAATGATGGAATTGCCAAAAAGATAGGAGCAAAGATGATAGCGATGATGAACATAATACCTGTTGTAAGTGCTGTAAGACCTGTTTTACCGCCTGCAGCAACACCAGCGCTTGACTCAACATAACTTGTAACGGTTGAAGTACCAAGGCAAGCACCAACTACTGTACCAACAGCATCAGCCATCAATGCACCACCTGCTTTTGGCAGAGTGCCGTCTTCTTTAACAAGACCGGCTTTCTGTGTAACACCGATTAATGTACCAACGGTGTCAAAGATATCTGTATAGAGGAATGTGAATACAACAATTGCAAAACCAGCAAAGTTTTTAACTACATAGCCAAAGTCAAACTTAAATAATGCAGGTGCAGCAAAGTTGCCTTTGATTGCTTCCCAAGAAAGAGAGGGGATTAAGTTTGCATCAAACAGTGCTACGCCGCAAGCCCAACCGATAGCCTGAATGATAATACCGATTATCCATGTTGCGATGATACCGATTAAGATACCGCCGGGAACTTTTTTGTACTGCAGAACGCCGATGATAAGTAAACCTACGATTGAGAGGATAACGGGCAGAGAAGCTAAGTCGCCCAGAGCAACAGTTGTTGCGGGGTCAGCCACGATAACTTTAGAGTTTAAAAGTGCTATAATTGTAATAAACAAACCGATACCTGCTGTGATACCGAATTTTAAGTTTGTAGGAATTTTGTTTACGAGTGCTTCTCTGAATTTGAACAGTGAAAGAACGATGAAGATAATACCTTCTACTAATACGGCTGTTAAAGCTACTTCATAAGAGCAACCCATTGCGCCGCAAACTGTAAATGCAAAGAACGCATTAAGACCCATACCTGAAGCCAGTGCTACGGGGTAGTTAGCGAAGAACGCCATGCAGATGGTTGCGATTGCTGCTGAGATGGCAGTTGCCATAAAGATAGCAGCGGGTGATGCACCGGGAATACCGCCTAAGTATCCGGGGTTTACCGCAAGAATGTACGCCATTGCGAGGAATGTAGTAATACCTGCGATAATCTCTGTTTTGACATTTGTGCCGTGCTCTTTAAGTTTAAAGAGTTTTTCCATTTTACCATACCTCCTAAAGGAATAGATTAGTATACTTTTATTATACATAATTTTGGTATTTTTACAAGTAATTTTTAAAAATATGTAACTTTTCACAAATAAATTTGACAAAGTTGGGAAAATAGAATAAAATATAATTGATACTATATAATGGGTAGAAATTGTTTTTTGCATACAAAATATAGATAAAATTTATGAGGTGCGTTAAATGGCTAAAAGACAGTATACAAACGAAAGCATATCCATGCTCAAAGGTGCCGACCGTGTGCGTTTAAAACCTGCGGTTATATTCGGCTCTGACGGACTTGAGGGCTGCGAACATGCGGTTTTTGAAATTCTGTCAAACTCTATTGACGAAGCAAGAGAGGGCTTCGGCAGCGTTATTGAGGTTAAAAGGTTTCTCGATAAATCTATAGAGGTTACAGACCGAGGCAGAGGTATACCCGTAGACTATAACCCCGTAGAGGACAGATATAACTGGGAACTTGTTTTCTGCGAACTGTACGCCGGCGGTAAGTATAAAAATAACTCCGGCGATAACTACGAGTACAGTTTAGGTCTTAACGGTCTTGGTGCTTGTGCTACACAGTACGCATCTGAATATATGGACGTAACTGTTCACCGTGACGGATATAAATACGAACTTCATTTTGAAAAAGGCGAAAACATCGGCGGACTTAAAAAGGAAGAGTACAATTATAAACACACTATGACTCGTATTAAGTGGCGCCCCGATCTAGATGTTTTTACCGATATTAATATAGGAACGCAATATTTTGAAAATATTTTAAAAAAGCAGGCGATAGTAAATAAAGGACTTGTTTTCAAATTCAAAAACGAGGTTGAACCGGGCAGATTTGAAGAAAAAGAGTTTGTGTACGAAAACGGCATTATCGACTACATAAAAGAAACTGCCGGCGAAGATGCCCTTACCGAAGTTAAATACTGCGAGGCTGAGCGCCGTGGCCGTGACAGAGAGGACAAGCCCGAATATAAAGTTAAACTTTCTGTTGCATTTTGCTTTTCTAATAAAGTCAACCTTTTGGAATACTACCACAACTCAAGTTTCTTAGAGCATGGCGGCTCGCCCGATAAAGCGGTTACTAACGCATTTGTGTATGCCATAGACCAATACCTTAAACAGAACAATAAATATACAAAGAACGAGGGCAAGATAAGTTTTAACGATATAAAAGATTGCCTTATACTTGTTTCAAACTCTTTCTCTACAGAAACAAGTTACGAAAACCAGACCAAAAAGGCTATTACGAATAAATTTATTGCCGATGCAATGATAGAGTTCCTCCGCCATGAACTGGAACTGTATTTTATAGAAAACAAGGTTGAAGCAGATAAAATTGCTGCTCAGGTACTTGTAAACAAGCGCAGCCGTGAGCATGCCGAAAAAGCCAGAGTTAATATTGCCAAAAAGTTAAGCGGCTCAATAGACGTTACCAACCGTGTGCAGAAGTTTGTAGACTGCCGTACAAAAGATGTTTCCAAACGCGAGGTTTACATAGTGGAGGGTGACTCTGCGTTGGGTTCTTGTAAACTTGGCCGTGATAGTGAATTTCAGGCTATTATGCCCGTAAGAGGTAAAATCTTAAACTGCCTTAAAGCCGATTACGATAAAATCTTCAAAAGCGATGTTATAGTAGATCTTTTAAAAGTTCTTGGCTGCGGTGTTGAGATTTCTTCCAAACACAACAAAAACATATCTAATTTCGATATAAACAACCTGCGTTGGGATAAAATTATCATCTGTACCGATGCCGACGTAGACGGATTCCAGATACGCACGCTTATACTTACTATGCTTTACCGTCTGGCACCTACACTTATCGAACAGGGCAAGGTATATATTGCGGAATCTCCGCTTTTTGAAATGACGTATAAAGACGAGGTGCGCTTTGCATATAACGAAAAAGAAAAAGCCGATATCCTTGCCACCTTCGGAAATAAATGCAGTATCCAGCGTTCAAAAGGTCTTGGTGAAAACGAGCCTGAAATGATGTGGAAAACCACCATGAACCCCGAAACACGCAGACTTATAAAAGTTGTCAGCGAAGAGGCCGAGGCAACTTCAAGAATGTTTGATGTGCTTTTGGGTGACGACCTCGCTTCCAGAAAAGAGTATATAGCCGATAACGGCCATAAATATCTGGAAATGCTGGACTTGAGTTGATTGTACGGAGGTGAACTGATATGAGTATAGAACAAAAAATTACAAACACGCTTACGGAAAACTATATGCCGTATGCTATGAGCGTTATAATATCCCGTGCTATTCCTGAAATTGATGGCTTTAAGCCATCTCACAGAAAATTACTTTATACTATGTATAAAATGAATTTGCTTACGGGAAATAAAATGAAATCTGCAAACGTAGTCGGCAGAACTATGCAACTTAACCCGCACGGCGACGCTGCAATCTATGAAACAATGGTGCGTCTGACCCGTGGTAACGATGCACTTTTGCACCCGTTTGTAGACTCTAAGGGTAA
>JAZSLD010000208.1:0-6345 GCA_045535195.1 Clostridia bacterium
TCTGCAACACTTTTATAACCTGTAACTATAGGATTGAGCGTATCGGGAACATCACAAAACAGACGTACCTCTCCGCCTTTTACGGGCGTAAGGTCTTCGTCAGGAGGAATGTCACCTATTAAGTCAATATTGTTGCTGCAACCGCACAAAAGCAGCAAACACAACAAAATTGCCGATACTTTCTTCATAAATACACCTACTCTATATGAACTCGTCTGACACTTATGCATTTGTCAGTATTATCGTCAGTTTCAAAAATGGCTCCGCACAGCATAGACTTACCGTACGCAGGTTGGAATTTAACAGGCATCATTGTAGTAAGACGCTCAATAATAATATCTTTGTCTACTCCCAATGCAGAATTTATAACGCCCGTCATACCAAGGTCGCTTATATAGCCCGTTCCGCGCGGCAGTATGCGTTCGTCCGCCGTCTGCACGTGCGTGTGCGTACCGAAAACTCCGGTAACTTTGCCGTCTAAGTAAAAGCCCATGGCAAGTTTTTCGCTTGTGACCTCTGCATGAAAATCAACAAAAATCATATCGCATTGGTCTTTGATTTTTTCTATCTCTTTATCCGCCGCTTTAAACGGGCAATCCACGTTAAGCAGGTTTATACGACCAACAAGGTTTATAATACCGATTTTTTTATCGCCTGCTTTTATAACTGTACTGCCTTTTCCTGGGGCAGACGGATAATTTGCAGGACGAATTATATCGCTGTTATCAAGAATATTTTTAACTTCCTTTCGGTCAAAAGAATGGTTGCCCAGCGTTATAACATTTGCTCCGCATTCGGTAATAATATCATATTCGTGAGGAGTAATGCCGTTGCGCACGGCAGCATTTTCTCCATTTACTATACAAAAATCTATATTTTCGTCATCTATAAGATAACGCAGATTTGAACTTAAAAAGTCTAGTCCGCAATCACCCGTTACATCTCCAACAGCAAGTATTCTCATAGTAAAAAGCCTTTCTAAAAGCAAATGCTTAATGGTGCAAAAGAGAGTGACAATAAAGCCACTCTCTGTTCACTCATATTATGTGTTTTATTATTTAGCATATTCTACAGAACGTGTTTCCCTGATTACATTTACCTTAATCTGTCCGGGGTATTCCATTTCACGTTCAATTTGTTTAACAATATCTCTTGCTACAAGTACCATGTCGTTGTCGTTAATAACCTCAGGTTTAACCATGATTCTAATCTCACGGCCTGCCTGAACTGCATAAGACTTCTCAACACCGTTGTAACTGTTAGCAATCTCTTCAAGTTTTTCAAGACGTTTAATATAACTTTCAATATTTTCTCTTCTTGCACCGGGACGTGCAGCAGATATAGCGTCTGCCGCCTGTACGATACAAGCAATAACCGATGTTGCCTCTACATCACCGTGGTGTGCGGCGATTGCGTGGATAACCTCGTTAGACTCGTGATATTTTTTAGCAATATCTACACCGATATCAACGTGTGAGCCTTCAACCTCGTGGTCGATAGACTTACCAATATCGTGCAGGAGTCCTGCGCGTTTAGCAATTTTAATATCCACACCCAACTCTGCAGCCATTATACCTGCCACATGAGCAACCTCTGTAGAGTGTTTAAGCACATTCTGACCGTAACTTGTACGGTATCTAAGTCTACCCAGAAGTTTAATAAGTTCGGGGTGCAGACCGTGAACGCCTGTTTCAAAAGTAGTGTGTTCGCCCTCCTGCTTAACAATAGCGTCAACTTCTTTACGTGCTTTTTCAACAGTTTCTTCAATTCTTGCAGGGTGGATTCTGCCGTCTGATATAAGTTTTTCAAGTGCAAGACGGGCAACCTCTCTGCGGATTGGGTCAAAGCCCGACAGAACAACTGCCTCAGGTGTATCGTCTATAATAAGGTCGATACCTGTTAAAGTTTCAAGTGTTCTGATGTTTCTACCCTCACGGCCGATAATTCTGCCTTTCATATCGTCGCTGGGTAATGCTACTACAGACACAGTAGCCTCTGCTACATGGTCTGCCGCGCATCTTTGGATAGCGTTGCTGATAATATTTCTTGCTTTTTTATCAGCCTCGTCCTTAGCGCGCATTTCTATTTCTTCCACCATTTTGGCGGTTTCGTGACGAATTTCAGATTCAACGCTTTTAAGTAAATAATCCTTGGCTTCCTCTACACTCATGGAAGAAATCCTTTCCAGAATTTTCATCTGGTCGGCTTTCATTTTATCAGTTTCTTCCTTCAGTTTATCAATCTCTTTGATTTTCTGATTGAGTTTTTCGTCTTTCTTATCGAGAGAATCTTCTTTTTGCTGGATACGTCTTTCCTGACGGGAAATTTCTCCTCTTCTCTCTTTAATTTCGTTTTCAAACTCTGCTCTGCTTTTATGAATTTCTTCTTTTGCTTCTAAAAGTGCTTCCTTACGCTTACTTTCGGAACGCTTAACTGCCTCGGCAACAATTCTTTTTGCCTCTTCTTCAGCGCTGCCTATTTCAGCTTCTGCAATCTTTTTTCTGTAATTGATGCCGACTATAACGCCAACAATCGCCAAAACGACTGCAACAGCACTCATTATTATGATTATACCGGTTGTTCCCAAAATTTTCTAACCTCCTTTTCTTAGTAATTTTTCACATTTATCGATATTGTCATAATAGCTAAAACACACCATATATTGTACACTTTTTTTGTACTATTGTCAATGGTAAAATCATAATTTGTTCAAATTTTTCTTCCAAAAAAAGGGAATGTAATCTGCGTGATTACACTCCCTTAAATCATTTATATTGTTGCGGCAATTATTGCCTTGATAGCGTGCATTCTGTTTTCTGCTTCTTCAAACACTATTGAAGCGTCGCTTTCAAACACGTCGTCGGTAACTTCCATAGCGGCCATATTAAATTTTTCGCCCATTTCTTTACCTACGTGCGTTTTAAGGTCGTGGAATGCCGGCAAGCAGTGCATAAATACAGTTGTATCTTTACCCGTTTTGCTCATAAGTTCTGCATTTACCTGATATGGAGAAAGTTCTGCTATTCTCTCTGCCCAAACCTCTACAGGCTCGCCCATAGAAACCCACACGTCTGTATATATAACATCTGCGTTCTCTACTCCTTTGGCGGTATCTTCCTCAAACCTTAAAACAGAGCCGGTTTCTGCGGCAATTTTTTCACATTCATCAATAAGCGCCTTATCAGGGAAGTATTTTGACGGGCAGCAAGCAGTAAAATTAAGTCCCATCTTTGCACAGCCAACCATTAACGAATTTCCCATATTGTATCTGGCATCGCCCATATACACAAAGTTGATACCTTTTAAATAACCAAATCTTTCTTTAATTGTTAAAAGGTCTGCTATAATCTGCGTTGGGTGGAATTCGTTTGTAAGACCGTTCCATACGGGCACTTTAGAGTATTTTGCAAGTTCCTCTACTATTTCCTGACCAAAGCCACGATACTCTATACCATCGTACATAGACGCTAAAACACGTGCAGTATCGGCAATGCTTTCCTTTTTACCAATCTGCGATGCAGAGGGGTCTAAAAAAGTGGCATTCATACCCAAATCGTATGCAGCAACTTCAAAACTGCAACGTGTACGTGTACTGGTTTTTTCAAATATAAGAGCAATATTTTTACCCTCGCAAAGGCGATGCGGGATACCCGCTTTTTTCTTTGCTTTAAGTTCAGCGGCAAAATCTATTAAACCGCTTATCTCTTCACTTGTAAAATCGAGGAGTTTTAAAAAATCTCTTCCTTTTAAATCCATAGTTATTCTCCTTTAAGCACAGACTTCTTTTAAAATGTCTATAGCAGATTTAAGCATATCAAACGGAATATTAAGTGCCGGCAAAAGCCTTACTTTGTCTTTGGCGGTAATAGGCAGCACGCCCCTTTCAATGCATTCTGCCACAACGTCTTTTGCAGGTTTTGTGGTTTTAATACCTATCATAAGACCAAGTCCGGTTACGCTTTCAATTCCGTCGGCACCGTTCAAAGTGTTAAAGATATATTCTGACTTTTCTTTTACTTCTGCCAGAAGTTTATCGTCAATTCGGTCAATTATATTAACAGCACCGGCACAGCAAACGGGATTTCCGCCAAATGTAGAGCCGTTTAAACCGGGGGTGAATATATTTTCAACCTTTTCGCCAAGCATAGTAGCGCCGATTGGCAAGCCGCCGCCAAGTCCCTTTGCAGTAGTAACAACATCAGGCATAAAGCCATAATTCATATATCCGTAAAGCATTCCGCTTCTGCCGTTGCCCACCTGAACTTCGTCGGCGATTAAGATAATATCTTTTTCTTTTGCGATATTAACCATTGCGTCAACAAAATCTTTTTCTAAAGGAAGCACTCCGCCCTCGCCACGCACAACCTCAAACATAATGCCGGCAGTTTTATCGTCTACTGCACTGATGAGTTCTTCTACTGTTGGTTCAATATGCACAAACCCCTCTGTAAGCGGAAGAAAATGCTCATGAAAAGCCTCCTGACCTGTTGCAGCAAGTGTTGTATGAGTTCTGCCGTGGAAACTGTTTTTAAGTGTGATTATTTTATATACGTCTTTGCCTTTTTTATCGGAAGCATACTTTCTTGCCGCTTTTATGGCAGTTTCGTTAGCCTCTGCACCGGAGTTTGAGAAGAACACTTTTTTCATACCGGTTTTTTCGCACAGTTTTTTAGCAAGCAATGCACAAGGCTCTGTATAGTAAAGATTTGATGTATGCTGAAAAGCATCAAGTTGCGCTTTAACAGCGGCAGACCACTGCTCGTCTGCAACACCAAACGTATTTACGGCGATGCCGCTGGCAAGGTCTATGTATTTTTTGCCCGTATTGTCAATGAGTTCGCTGCCTTTGCCCCCTACTATATTTATAGGAAAACGTGCATACGAGCCGGCAACGTATTCTTTATCCAAAGCAATTACATCAGTCATTGTTATCCCCCTCAAACATGGTGCCGATACCTTCGTCTGTTAAAGTTTCTATAAGAATTGAATGAGGAATTCTGCCGTCAATGATAAATACTTTTTTAACGCCGTCTTTAATAGCGTCTGTACAGCACTCAACTTTTGGTATCATACCGTCGGATATAACGCCCTTGGCGATAAGTTCTTCTGTGCCTTTAACGGTAATGTGCGATATAAGTGTATCGGGATCGTCTTTATCCATTAAAATGCCGCTTATGTCGGTTAATGATATAAGGCTCTCTGCCTTTAATGCACCTGCAATCTTTGCGGCAGCCGTGTCGGCGTTTATATTGTAAACATTGCCGTTTTCATCACAACCGATAGTAGAAACAACAGGGATATAGTCCTTTTCAAGCACATCTAAAATAGGTTGAGGGTTGATATCTGTAATCTTGCCTACATAACCCAGTTTTTCGTCTTTAACTTCTGCATGTATCATATGGCCGTCAATACCCGACAAGCCTATAGATTTACCGCCGCAGCACTCGATTAAATTAACAAGGCTTTTATTGATCTTACCCGCAAGCACCATCTGTGTAACTTCGATGGTTTCTTTGTCAGTAACACGCAGTCCGTCAATAAACTGAGTTTCCTTGCCCACTCTTGCAAGCATATCGGTAATTTCAGGGCCGCCACCGTGAACAAGCACCACTTTAACACCTATAAGGCGCAAAAGCACGATGTCATGCACAACAGAGTTTTTTAAGGTTTCATTTATCATAGCGTTGCCGCCGTATTTGATAACGACAATCTTGCCGTTATACTCCTGAATATACGGAAGCGCATTAACAAGAATTTTTGCGCGGTCTGCATTGGATATTTTCATTTTATTTTCCCCCTATCAGGTGCGGTAATCACCATTGATTTTAACGTAATCATAAGTAAGGTCACAACCCCATGCAATGGCTTTTCCGTCGCCTGAGTTAAGATTAATACTTATGGTTATATCACGTTCAAGCAGAATTTCTTTAGCAATCTCTTCAGAAAAATCTACGCCTGCGCCGTCTTTGCAAACAAGGATTTCGCCCTTGGCAGATATAAACGAAACATCAACTTTATTAATATCTACATCTGCACCAGAGTACCCTATAGAGCACAAAACTCTGCCCCAGTTAGCGTCTGCACCAAACATAGCCGCCTTTGTAAGTGAAGAGCATATAACTGCTTTTGCAACGGTTTTTGCCGTTTGTTCGTCTTTTGCACCGTCAACTGTGCACTCAAGCATTTTGGTTGCACCCTCGCCGTCGCCTGCAATGGCTTTGCAAAGATATACTGTAACGGTGTTAAGTGCCTGCATAAAGGTATCAAAATCTTCGCCAACGCAGGCAATTTCTTTATTGCCTGCCATACCATTGGCAAGAACTGTTACCATATCATTGGTAGAAG
>JAZSLD010000039.1:0-3961 GCA_045535195.1 Clostridia bacterium
GTTAAAGTCTATATCCATAACTACAGAAAGGGTTAATCTGTCCTCTTTAGGATTTAAAGAACATATGCCGTTAGACAGTTCTTTCGGCAGCATAGGTACTACCCTGTCGGCAAGATACACACTTGTTCCCCTTTTAAATGCCTCTTTATCAAGCGCAGTACCCTCACGCACATAATGAGTTACATCGGCAATATGCACGCTTAACGTATAACCGTTTTCGTTTTTCTCTACACAAACAGCATCGTCTAAATCTTTAGCATCGGCACCGTCTATGGTAAATACTTTTTTATTGCGAAAATCAACTCTATCAGAAATTTCTTCCTGTGATATATCACAGTTTAAAGATTTTGCCTCAGCCAAAACCGCTTTCGGAAAATCTTCGTTTAAATCATACTGCTTCATCACAGACAAAACATCTACACCCGTCTGCGACGGAAATCCCAGAATTTCCGTAACCTCACCCTCGGGATTGCGTGTGCCGTCACTCCACTTTGTGATATTCACAACAACCTTGTGCCCGTTTTTAGCATTAAGCGTTTTGCTTTTTGGAATAAATATATCGTTTGTAATCTTAGGATCATCGGGAATAACGAACGAAAAATTACGTTCACGTTCAAACTTGCCCACAATAACACTATTTGAGTGTTCAATAACGCGTACAATTTCACCCTCGCGCTTTTTATCACTTTTACTGCGGGAAGTAATACTCACCAACACAGTATCACCATTCATAGCGCCGTGTGTGGCAGACGCAGGAACAAAAACATCATCGCCGTTATCGGGAATTACAAAACCAAATCCGCGTTGATTACCTCTGTACTTACCTTTAACAAAGCCGGCGCTGTCAGCAGAGACATAACGTCTTTTTTTGGTTTTTACAATTTCACCGCTTTGTTCCAGAGAAGAAAGAATCTCCGAAAGCGCATCATAATCAGTTTCGGGAACAGCCAAGAGCACGGCGATATCGGCAAATGTGCACGGCACATAAGCCTCATCCTGTATAAATGATAACACTTTTTCTTTTCTGTCCATCTTAAAACCTCGCAGGAAAATCTATTTCTAATATGATGCCTTTTAACATATAATATTATACTATTTAGCAGCGTTAAGGTCAAGAAAAACACGCTTTTGTAAAGAATTTTTTTGTTTTTGTAAAATTAGTCTATTGTGCCCAATATCTTAATGCGGGTTTGTGCAATTACCACAAAGTATTTTTGCTATTTATAGCATTTTTTACAATTCTGCATTTTATAAAAAAACGGTCTTGATTTATTTGATTTTTGATTGTATAATGATTATGTATAATAATACTCTTTTTTATTTTACATTAATGTTACAGGAGAAATAATATGAAGTTGAAAAGCGGTTTTACCATAAGAGAAATTGCCGGCGATTACATAGTTGTTCCAACTGGTGACAACTATCTGGATTTTGGTGCGGTTGTTTCTTTAAACGAATCAGGCGCATTCCTTTGGAATCAACTTCAGGAGCCTAAAAGTGCTGACGAACTCGCTGCAACATTAGCGGCTGAATATGGCATTGATGCAAGTATCGCCGCTGCCGATACAGCCGATTTTGTAAATCTTTTAAAAGAACACGGATTGATGAGTGATGAGTGATAGTATCTCACGCAAATCTATTCAGGACATGGCTCCTGTTATATACGAAATTGTATCCGCAGGCGGCTCTGTTAAGTTAGAGGTTAAAGGTGTCAGTATGATGCCTCTGCTCAGAAATGAACGCGACTCCGTTCTTTTAAAAAAGGCAGAAAACCTTTCACTTTATGACGTAGTCCTTTTCAGAAGGGCAAACGGCAAAATTGCACTCCACAGAATTGTGGAAATCAATAACGATACCTACACTATTATAGGTGATAATCAATATAGGTTTGACCGCAATATCAAGCAGGCGGATTTAATCGCAAAAGCGGTTGAATTTCACCGAGGCACAAAACGTATAGGTGAAAACAGCATCAGAAAATTTGGTGCGTTTTGGTATACTACCTATCCGATAAGGAATTTTATCAGAAGGGGATTTTCATGGATAAAAAGGCATTTGCCCGATTGTATTCGCTCTCTAAGAAACAGATTCCGCTGATTATCCTTTTGTGCGTTGTCGGTGCGTTGGCTTCGATATGCAGTGTGCTTTTTTCAATAGCATCCAAAAATGTTGTTGACACTGCAATACAAAGTGTAAGTATATTAAAATCGGTTATTCCTTTGGCAGTACTGCTTATTGTTCAGTTACTGCTGAGTATTGCACACAGTGTGATATATACCGTAGCGCATGGTAAGATGCTTATAAGTATGCGTAAAGATTTTTTCAACGCTTCTATGCGTAAAGATTATCTGCATATCTCATCCTACCATTCAGGCGAATTGGTTAACCGTATAAACGGTGACACATCTATAGTTTGTAACGCAGTATTTGATATTCTGCCTACAGCATCAACAATCGCCGCAAAAATAATATTCGGTTTTATCACGCTCTACAGTCTGGATAAAATCTTCGCTCTTTTTTGTTTGGTGCTTGGTCCGCTTATTCTTTTAACAGCAACCCTTTACAGAAAAAAGATGAAGACTTTACATAAAGAAAGCAGAAAGTATGACGGAATGCTAAAATCTTTTATGCAGGAAAGCGTAAGAAATATTCCGATTATAAAATGCTTTCGCGCAGAAAGTAACATCACCGACCATAGCGAAAACCTGCAGAACACTCTGTATAAGATTTCTTTAAAGAAAAACATCATAAGTATATTGGCAACTATCTTCTACTTTGTTACTATGACATCTGGTTACTATATCGCATTGGCATGGGGTGCTTACAAACTTTCACTTGGATTAATGTCTTTCGGCACGTTGGTGGCGATAACGAACCTTGCAGGTCAGATTACTGCACCGTTCAAAACTCTTTCCTCTTTGCTTCCGCAGTATTATTCAATGTCGGCTTCTATGGAACGCCTGACAGAACTGGATAATATTCCAATGGAAAACAGCGAGGTAAAGAACCTGCCGCGAGTTGAGAGTATTAATATAGAAAATTTAAGTTTTTCTTACGGCGACACATCCGTGTTGGACGGATTCAGTTTAAAGATCAATCAAGGCGAAATGGTTGCTCTTTGTGGTGAATCCGGTATAGGAAAGAGCACTTTGCTCCACCTGCTTACGGGAGTGCTGCATCCCAAGTCCGGCAGAATCTACGTTAAAACGGCAGACGGCGAAACGGATTTGGACGAAACTACGCGAACGGTTTTTTCATACGTTCCGCAAAGTTCGATGCTTATATCGGGCACTATCGCACAAAACATCTGCTTTACTCAAGAAATTGACGATGAGCGTATGATGCAATGTGCCGAGATGGCTTGTATAAAAGATTTTATCGACACCTTGCCGGACGGCGTAAATACCGTTTTGGGAGAAGAAGGAGGCGGTTTGTCGGGAGGGCAGATACAGCGATTGGCTATTGCCAGGGCATTGTATTGCAAAACTGATGTATTGCTGTTAGACGAGGCAACAAGCGCAATCGATGAAGAGACAGAACAAAAAGTACTCTCTAACATTCGCAAATTAGGTGCTACTTGCATAGTAGTTACCCACAGAAGCACAGCTATTGCAATGTGCGATAAGTCATATTACATATAGCATGCAGGCTTCGTTTATAGCGGCACATACACCGCTGAATTTATGACATCGTTTGAAATAAAAAATTAAATATGTTCAAGGAGGACTAAGAATGAAAAAAGTATTAATTTGTGCATTAGCGGCATTATTCTTAATGGCTACTTGCCTTACCGCTCTTGCAGAACCACTCGTAATCGGTAACTATGTAACATCAACCACATATGTTAAGGGTGCAGACAACGCAAAAAAATTACAGGTTGAAACAATTGTAGACGATGCAGCTGTCGGCACAATGCTCACTTACCTGGCTCACACAGGTAATGAACCTGATGATAACTCAA
>JAZSLD010000122.1:0-1551 GCA_045535195.1 Clostridia bacterium
CGAAGTTTCGGTAATTTAGGTGATTTTAAAATAATGTAAACTTAAAACGCAGACTCATAAGAGTCTGCGTTTTTATCTTCTTTCTTTAAAAAATTCCGTTAATATGCGTGAACATTCGTCTTCCATCAAGCCGTAATATACATCTGTTTTATGGTTAAAATACTGTTTTGTTACAAGGTCTTTAACCGACCCGCAGCAACCTGCTTTTTTATCCATAGCACCAATATACAGACCTCGTATACGTGCATTTATAATCGCACCCGTACACATTGCACACGGCTCTAACGTAACATACAAATCGCACCCTGTAAGCCGAGGTGTTCCAAGCACTTCGCACGCACGGCGGATTGCCACAATCTCTGCGTGTGCTGTAGGGTCGTTTTGAGTTTCGGTAAGGTTATGGGCAACGGATATAACCTTCATATCTTTAACCACAACCGCACCTACGGGCACTTCGCCCATTTCATACGCTTTTTTTGCTTGCTCAAAGGCAAGTTCCATATAGTTCATATTTATTCATCTCTCTTCCAGCCATCAAGACCTCGGACAACTGCACCGAACACACGTTCTTTAAATCCTTTATCCTCGGTATGTTGCTGAACAACAAACTGCTTCATCTTTTCACGCTTTGTATTACCATCTGCAGGGCACGGATTTTTAACAATAGGTATATTATTTGCCTTAGCAAAGGATTTTACAAGTTTTTCGGGCGTATACACAAGCGGTCTTATAAGAGTAACGCCTTTGCGGTCAAGATATGTAACGGGCGAAAAGCAGTTAAGTCTGCCCTCGTAAAAAAGGCTTAAAAAAAATGTTTCTATCACATCTTCATTATGATGACCGAGAGCAACTTTTTTACAACCAAGTTCAAGCGCATTTTCATTAAGTGCACCTTTACGCATTTTAGCACAAAGCGCACATGGGTTGGTTTCTTTTCTGATGTCAAAAACAACCGCTTTAATATCCGTTTTTACTACAGTGTAGTTAACACCTAACTCGGCACACAAATCGGCTATAGGCGAAAAATCAGCACCGTCAAAACCCATATCAAGCGTTATCGCCTCAAGTTCAAACTTTTTAGGATAAAATCTTCTAAGCGCAGCCAATGCCATAAGCATGGTAACGCTGTCTTTACCGCCCGATACGCCAACAGCAATCTTATCGCCGTCTTCTATCATAGAATAGTCGTCAACGGCACGGCGCATATAACTTAAAATTCTCTGCATATATTATTTTCTCTTTTCTACTTTTTTCTTATTGCCGTTTTCATCAACAATATAAACATTCTCCATGGTGTTTGACATACCTTGACGGAATGCTTTTATATACTTTTGTCTTAATTCCGCCTGCTCGGCTTTTTCGGCATCAGTTAAGCCCTCGCCTTTCGATTTTGCATATAATTCGTTTATTCTTTTTATAAGTTCGTCCACTAAAGTTCACCTCTGGCATATATGTAAACAAAAAACCCCGTTCACAAGAACGAGGTTTTTCAAGAGCGGAAGACGAGATTCGAACTCGCGACGTTCACCTTGGCAAGGTGACGCTCTACCA
>JAZSLD010000018.1:0-4370 GCA_045535195.1 Clostridia bacterium
AACTTGAGGGCATCAACACCTGCCCCCATGGAAGACCCATATGTGTGCGTATGAGTAAAAAAACTTTGGAAAAACAGTTTAAAAGAATAGTGTAAACTGAACAAAGGAGTGGATTTTTTGATACCGGTATTAGCAATAGTAGGTCCTACAGCATCAGGAAAATCCTCTTTTGCCGTAAAAGTTGCCGATTTACTTGGCGGCGAGGTTATATCTGCCGATTCCATGCAGATATACAAATATATGGATATAGGTACTGCTAAAGTTACCGAAGAAGAAATGTGTGGAATTCCGCATCATCTTATAGATGTTTTAGAGCCTGACGACGAGTGCAACGTAAGCCGTTTTGTGACGCTTGCGCAAAACGCTATAGAAGATGTTTTCTCTCGTGGCAAACTGCCGGTTATATGCGGCGGTACAGGGCTTTATATAGACAGCCTTTTAAAAGGCGCTGCTTTTGAAGATAACAGTTGCGATGAAGATTACCGCGAAAAACTGCGTGCCATTGCCGAAGAAAAAGGGGCAGAGCACCTTCATTCTATGCTTTGCAAAGTCGATAGCGCTGCTGCAGAAAATATCCATTTTAATAATGTTAAACGTGTTATCCGTGCGCTGGAGTTTTACCATGTTACTGGCAAATCGATTACCATACAGAAGGAAAACACGGAAAATTCAAAATATAATACCTTTATAATAGGCATGCAACGTGACAGAGAATTGCTTTACTCTAACATTGACCGCCGTGTGGATATTATGGTTGAACAGGGGCTTTTTGATGAAGTTGAAAGTCTTTTGAATAAAGGTTACAGTTCATCGTTAAACTCTATGCAGGCAATAGGCTACCGTGAGGTTATATGGTATTTTAAAGGTAGGTGCACGCGTGATGAGGCGATAAGGCTTATAAAACGCAATTCACGCAGATATGCCAAACGCCAGATTACATGGTTTGGCGCAAATAAAGATATACACTGGGTAAACCCTGATGATAAAACGGCTATAGGCGCAGTTTTGCGTGATGCCGAAGAATTTAAGAAAGGATTACGCTGATGAAAAAGTTTTTGCTGCACGTATTGATTTTCTGCCTTGTGGCATTTCAACTATGGAATATAGTAATACTTTTAAACCCTACTGTAGAAACAGAGATGGTGCGCTATGATACCATTGAAAATTCTGCTGAGTACGACGGAATAATTATCCGCAATGAAACTGTTATCACCTCGGACTCTTCGGGTGTTCTTGAAAGTGTGGCGGTTGAGAATAATGTAGTAAAGCGAGGTAAAATGGTTGCGTCTGTGTATACCGGAAGTGTAGATAAGGAAACGCAGAACAAACTCAAGCAGGTAAACGCCCGCATCGCCGAGATTACAGGTGCGCAGGAAAACAGCCTTGTTTTCGAGGGCGACCAGGCAAAGATAGAAAGCAACATTTCTACACGCATTTCAGACCTTATCATCAGCATAAACGATAAAAATATCCGCCATGTATCAGAACTTAAAGGCGACCTTAACGTGCTTATTGATAAAAAACTTGAAGTGTCCGGTGAAAGCGGTAGCGTAGCTACTATGCTTGACGAACTTCAGGCACAAAAATCACAGTACGAGCAGATGCTTTCGGCTGCAAAGCAGAATTTGTATGCACCGCAGGCGGGCATATATTCAACCAATATAGATGGGTTTGAGCAGGTGTTAAGCGGTGCTTCGTTAGCAAACATGACAGTAGAAGATTTTAAAACTGTTAATGATACCAAGCCCGAACTGGTTGAAGGTGCAGACCAACCCGTGTGTAAAATCGTGAACAATGTTGAGTGGTATGCCGCTATGCTTGTTGACGAAAAAAAGGCATCTGAAATGAAAACCGGTCAGTCTGTGTATATCAAAATCGGTGAAAGTGCAGAAGAATATAATGCAACAATTTCAACAATTTCGCCTGCATCGGCTAAAAAATGTGTTGTCGGCATAACCGTTACAGAGTATAGCGACGACGCAATGAAAAACCGTAAAACACCTATAACACTTATAACAAATAAATATTCAGGCATCAAAATCCCCATTAAAGCAGTGCGTGTAAACAACGGAACTCAGGGCGTATATACCGTGACAGAGGGATTGATGAAATTTAAAAAAGCCGATATTATCTATAAAGACAATAACTATGCAATCGCAAAGGAAAACAATTCTGACGGTGGTTCTGTTCTTCTCTATGATGAGGTGGTAATAGATGCTAAAGAGGTCGGCGAAAATATCGCAATAAACAGGTGAGGTGGACAAAATGGGAAACATCAAAGATAATTTGCTCAGCGTTCAAAACCGCATAGAAGCCGCCTGTGCCAAATCCGGCAGAAAGGCAGAGGATATAACCTTACTCGCCGTAACCAAAACAGTTTCGGCTGACAGAATACGTGAGATTATGGACATCGGCATAACAAGCCTTGGCGAAAACCGTGTGCAGGAGTTGCTTTCAAAATACGATGAACTCCCCGATGCCAAATGGCATATAATAGGTCATTTGCAGACTAATAAGGTTAAAAGCATTATTGGTAAGGTTAAACTTATTCATTCTGTAGATTCGCTCCGCCTTGCAGAGGAGATTGGCAAACAGTCTGCCGCACGTGGCATTACTACCGACATTCTGCTTGAAGTAAATGTTTCGGGCGAAGAAAGTAAATACGGTATGGACCTTAACTTTGTAGACGAAATGGTTGAGCATTGCTCAGGTATAGAAGGTCTTTGCGTAAAAGGGCTTATGACAATGGCACCACTCGGCGCAACCGAAAGCGAAATACGCAAGATTTTTTCGTCTTTATATAAAAAATATGTTGACATATCAGCAAAAAAATATGATAATGTTATTATGGAATATTTGTCTATGGGCATGAGCAACGATTTTGATATAGCGATTGAAGAAGGCGCAAATATTGTGCGTGTAGGCAGAGGACTTTTTCAATAATATATAAAATATGCTAAGGGGGCATTTACAAATGGGAAATTTTATGAATAAGATGATGAATGTTATGGGCTTGAACGAAGAGGAAGACGTAATAGAGGAAACTCCGGTTTACGAACCCAGACGTCATGAAGAAGAACCCGCATCCGGCGGTTTCGGTCTTAAAAAAGGCAAAGTGGTTAATATCCACACTACAACTCAGCTTAAAGTTGTTGTTATTCAGCCTACATCTTATAATGATTCACAGGATATTGCAGACCATTTAAAGAGCAAAAAACCCGTTGTGGTTAATCTTGAAAGACTTGATAAAGAAGATGCACGTAAAATGGTAGACTTTTTAAGCGGTGCTGTATATGCACTCGACGGCAGTATGCAGAAAGTTGCCAACGGAATTTTGCTTTTGGCACCTTATAATGTTGGTATTATGGGTGATTTCAGCAGCGAACTCAAATCAAACGGCATTTTCGATTTAGACTAATATGAACAAAACCAATCTTCTGCAAGGGCTGGAGGGGGACGAGAAAATTCTTATCTCACACTTGCTCGATTTGGCAGAAAGATGCGAAAAAGCGGGTGTGGTAATGTACTCGCCTTTCTTAAATCCCAGAGAAGCCGCTATCGCATCGGCAAGATGCAGGGGCAGTTTTGTTATAAAGCCGTTTGGCGGATATAAAGACGCCGAGCGCAAGATTTTTGCTTTTTGTCCCGATGCAGACGATTTTGCTTACTATCCTATTGTTGCGGTAAAGATTGCTGCAAAAGACGGTGGCGTATATTCACATCGTGATTATCTGGGGGCAGTGCTTTCTCTTGGAATTAAACGTGAAAAGATTGGCGACATAGTTGTAGAAAGCGACTATGCCATAGTATTTTGCGACAGAACTGTTGCAGAATTTATCTGCCTTAATCTTGATAAGGTTGCATCTGCAAATGTTACGTGTAATATTTGCGAGGTTGACGATGTGTATGTGGAACGTAAGTTTGAGCATCAATCCGCATCTGTTGCATCGCTAAGGCTCGATTGCGTGCTCTCTGCCGCTATCGGCAAAAGCCGTGATGCGTCGTGTGACCTTGTTGCACGTGGTCTTGTTCAGGTTAATTACGATATTGCAAAATCCGCATCTGCCCGTATAAAATCGGGTGACGTTATATCTGCAAGGGGATATGGTAAAATGGTTATAGATACAGATTGCTCCACCACCCGTAAAGGCAGAATAAAAATAGATATCAGGCATTTTATATAATAAACTAAAGCAAAAGAGGGGAATACTCATGCTTACTCCGTTAGACATTCAAAACAAAAGATTTACAAGCGGTGCCATGGGCTACAAAAAAGCCGAGGTAGAAGAATTTTTAGAACTGGTGCTGCGCGATTATGAAACTATGTATAAAAACAATATTGATTTAAATGATAAAATCAATATGTTAAA